>NZ_QAIW01000169.1:3615-9981 GCF_003061285.1 Stenotrophomonas sp. HMWF003
TGTGCGGCTTGATCGAACCCGGCTTGGCCAGCACCTGGCCACGCTCGACGTCGTCACGCTTGGTGCCGCGCAGCAGCAGACCGGCGTTGTCACCTGCCTGACCCTGGTCCAGCAGCTTGCGGAACATTTCCACGCCGGTGACGGTGGTCTTCTGGACCGGACGGATACCGACGATTTCGATTTCTTCGCCGACCTTGATCACGCCGCGCTCGATACGACCGGTCACCACGGTGCCGCGGCCCGAGATCGAGAACACGTCTTCCACCGGCATCAGGAACGGCTTGTCGATGTCACGCTCCGGGGTCGGGATCCAGCTGTCGAGAGCTTCGACCAGCTTGATCACGGCCGGCACGCCGATATCGCTCTGGTCGCCTTCCAGCGCCAGACGGGCCGAACCCGCGATGATCGGGGTGTCGTCGCCCGGGAAGTCGTACTTGCTCAGCAGCTCGCGGACTTCCATTTCGACCAGTTCCAGCAGCTCAGCGTCGTCCACCATGTCGGCCTTGTTCAGGAACACGACGATGTACGGCACGCCGACCTGGCGCGACAGCAGGATGTGCTCGCGGGTCTGCGGCATCGGGCCGTCAGCAGCCGAGCAGACCAGGATCGCGCCGTCCATCTGGGCAGCACCGGTGATCATGTTCTTGACGTAGTCAGCATGGCCCGGGCAATCCACGTGGGCGTAATGACGCTCGGTGGATTCGTATTCGACGTGCGCGGTCGAGATCGTGATGCCACGGGCCTTTTCTTCCGGCGCGGCGTCGATCGAGGAGTAATCCTTGAACTCGCCACCGAAGCGCTCGGCACCGATCTTGGTCAGTGCGGCGGTCAGCGTGGTCTTGCCGTGGTCGACGTGACCGATGGTGCCGACGTTGACGTGCGGCTTGGTGCGCTCGAACTTACCCTTGGCCATGGCTGCTTATCTCGAAATCGTCTGAATGGTGGCACTTAGATGGTGCTCACGAAAGGAATCGAACCTTCGACCTCCTCCTTACCAAGGAGGTGCTCTACCGACTGAGCTACGTGAGCGAGTTTTGTATTATGGCACGAATTTGATTAGATTCAAACTCATTCAATGGAGCGGGAGACGGGGATCGAACCCGCACCATCAGCTTGGAAGGCTGAGGTTCTACCATTGAACTACTCCCGCATCGGAAGCCTTTGCCACAACATGAAACTGGTGGAGGGAGGTGGATTCGAACCACCGAAGGCGTAAGCCAGCAGATTTACAGTCTGCCCCCGTTGGCCGCTTGGGTATCCCTCCTTACCACCCTGTCCCGTGGCGCCGAAGCGTTTTCGGTGTGGGGTGGAAGAGCCGTGAATTTTGGAGATTAACGGGGGTTCTGTCAACACTCTTTTTCAACTTTTTCACACGAAGTGCGAAAAGCCCTGACGCAGCAGGCTATTGCCCCGGCAGCGGCAGCGGTTCGTCGGCAAAGATGGCCACGTGCGGCACGCCGTCGGCGCCGATCCAGCCCCGATACATGCCCTGCGTGTTGAACGGCGCGGCCACGCGACCATCTGCGGCGAGCACGATCGCGCCGCCGTCGCCACCGAGCGCGGGAATGCGATCGTTGATCACCGCGCGCCCCGCTTCCACCGGCCCCTGCTTGAGGTACTGCATGCGCGCGCAGATGTCGTGCGCGGCCGCCGTGCGGATGTAGTACTCGCCCCAGCCGGTGCCCGACACCGCACAGGTGGCGTTGGCATAGGTGCCCGCGCCGATGATCGGCGAATCGCCCACGCGACCGTAGCGCTTGTTGGTCATGCCGCCGGTCGAGGTGCCCGCGGCGAGATGGCCCTGCGCATCCAGTGCCACCGCGCCGACCGTGCCGAAGTGGCGTGCGGTTTCCAGGTCTGCGTGCGCCTGTCCGCTGGCCTCTTCCCGGAGCGCCTTCTGCAGCTGTTGCCAGCGCTTTTCAGTACGGAAGTAGGCCGGGTCGACCAGCGCGATGCCCTGGCCGGCGGCGAAGGTTTCGGCGCCCTGCCCCACCATCATCACGTGCGCGGAGTGCTGCATCACCGCTTCGGCCAGCAGGATCGGGTTGCGCACCCGCTGCACGCCGGCCACCGCGCCGGCTTTCAGGGTGGCGCCGTCCATCAGCGATGCGTCCAGCTCGTTGCGGCCGTCATGGGTGAATACCGCGCCCTTGCCGGCATTGAAGGTGGGATCGTCTTCGAGCACGGTGATCGCCGCGGTCACTGCCTCCAGTGCGGGCTTGCCGGCTGCCAGCGCCTGGTGGCCGCTGAGCAGCGCCTGGCGCAACGCGGCACGTGCGGCCTTTTCCTCGGCCGGCGTCAGGTCCTTGCGCTCCACGCCGGCGCCACCATGGATGACCAGTACCGGCGCGGCAGCCGTGGCCACCAGCGGGATCGACAGGCACAGCGACAGCAGCAACGCGGTTGGACGGGACATGGACGGCACCGGCAGGTTGGGAGCCCCATCATGGCCGCAGATGCGCGGTGCGGGTAGGCCCACACCCTGCCCTGCCGGCGCGCGCGTGGGCCGGGCGTTCCACGCCCCGCGGTCGCGGGCTACCGCAGCTCCAGGCCGCCGTCGCGGATATCGGCCGTGACCTGGAAGGCCGCATCGTCCACGCGGAACCCGTCCAGGTGCAGCAGGCTGCCGCTGCCCACGCCGGTGACCGGGATGGCGTGGAAATCCAGCGGCTCGCCATCGCGCAGGCGGTCGGCGGTGTGGCGCGGCATCACCAGCCAGGCGTAGCCGCCATTCCTGCTGAGCACGCGGCCGCGCCCGTCGGCTTCCACGCACAGGGCGGTGTCCTCGTCCACGCCGATGCCCACCATGTCCTCGCGCCCGGCCTGCTGCGCCGCCCGGGCCACGAACACGATCAACCGGCCGAGGCGGTCGCGCTTGCCGAAATGGGTGTCGGTGACCACGTTGGACAGGTACGGCATGGTCAGGAAGTCGCTGTCCAGGGTGACTTCGCCCCCCATCGGATCGCGCAGTGCGGTGGCCGAGGTGATGCTGCCGCCGTCCATCGCGCCGTAGCTGTAGCCGCCCAGGATGGCCAGGCCGGCACTGGTGCCGGCGATCGGCCGGCCGGCACGGACGTGCGCATTGAGCGCTTCGTTGAGCGCGGTGCCCTTCCAGAAGCGGATGTAGCGGGACTGGTCGCCGCCGGCGATGAAGATCGCATCGGCCGCCGCCACGACCCGCAGCACGGCCGGGTCGTCGGCGCCCCGGCGGCTGTCGAAGACCAGGGTCTGCACCGAGGCGGCACCGCCGATATCGCGGTACAGGCGCTGTTGCAGCTCGTCGGCGCCGGAGGCGCGCAGGATCACTACGCGGCCGTGCCCGGCGCGTTGCAGCCACCACTGGAAGGCCTCGGGAACCCACTCGCCGCCGCCCATCAGCATCATCGCCGGTTCGGTGTGGCGGGCCGGGGCGGCATCCAGATCGCCCACCTCGTAATAGCGGTAGCCGGGGTCCAGGACGGACTGCGCGTGGCTGGGCAGGGCCAGGCTGAGCAGCAGCCCAAGCATCGGCGCGAACGGGCGGAAAGCCTTGTGCACGTTGATCTCCCTGAACAAAAACCGGGTGTAAGCGCTTTCACTCTTTGCCAGAGAAATCGGTAGTGGTCAAGCCCGTAAAAAAGGCGTTAAATGCGCGCCGTCCATTCGCGAAATGTGAATGGGGGACAGGCCTCCCTCGAGGCCGACACTTTCTTCTCGAGAATTCTCATGCGTAAACAGGCGATGGCGTGGTCGATCCAGCTGGCGTTGATGGGTGTGGCCGCAACCGCAGGCGCCCAGGCGCCGGCCGCGTCCGGGGTGCAGCAACTGGACACGGTGCAGGTCACCGGTTCGCGCATTCCGCGCGCCCAGGTCGAGGGCCCCGCCCCGGTCACGGTGATCACTGCCGAGCAGATCCAGGCCAGCGGCTTCACCAGCGTGCCGGACGTGCTGCGGTCGATGTCCCAGAACGGCGGTGAAACCCAGAGCCAGCAGTCCTCCAGCGGCGCGGACTTCTCGCCGGGTGCGCAGCAGGTCGATCTGCGCGGTCTGGGCCCGAACCACACCCTGGTGCTGGTCAATGGCCGTCGCATCGCCGACTTCCCGATGCCGTTCCAGGGCCGCAGCAACTTCACCGACGTGTCCAACATCCCGATCGGGATGATCGAGCGGATCGAAGTGCTGACCGGCAGCGCCTCGGCGATCTACGGGTCGGATGCGATTGCCGGGGTGGTCAACTTCATCCTCAAGAAGCACGCGGATGGCACCACGGTGGACGTCCGCATGGGCACGGCCACCGAAGGCGGCGCCGATTCGTTCGACATCAGCCTGGCCAGCGGCTTCGATGCCGGCCGCTTCAGTGCGGTGTACAGCCTGGAACTGCAGTCGCAGACGCCGCTGTGGGCCTACGAGCGCAGCCAGCAGGATTCCACCCTGGACGCGCCCACCGAGAGCGCCCGCGCCGCGCGCCGTGCCTACCTGCGCACCGACTACAACGACGATTACCTGGACCCGGGCCAGGCCACCTGCGATGCGCTGGCCGGCCAGAACCGCGGCAGCACCCAGTATGCCGAGCGCCCCCGCTACGGCTTCTACTGCGGCAGCGACCGCTCCATCGGCTACGGCACGATCCTGAGCAAGCGCCGCGGCGTGAATGGCTACGCCTCGCTCAACTATGCCTTCGACAATGGCACCACCTGGTTTGCCGACGTGCAGATGGGCTACCACGACATCGCGCTGATGCGCGACGTGACCCAGTGGGGCCGGATGGCCGCCGACGGCAACGAAGACGGCTACTTCTACAACCAGGCCACCGACCAGGTGGAGTTCTGGCAGCGCCAGTTCTCACCCGAGGAAATGGGCGGGCTGCGCAACGGGATGATCCGCAGTACCCAGAAGACCTTCAGCGTGACCACCGGCTTCAAGGGCAGCCTGGGCCCGAACTGGGACTACGAAGCGTCGCTGAGCCATTCGCAGTACCAGTCGTCGATCCGCTGGCCGCAGATCATCGCGTCCAAGGCCAATGCGCTGTTCCTGGGCGAGCAGCTGGGCGAGTACACCGATGACGACGACAACGTGTTCCCGGTGTTCAACGCCGATCCGGCGCGCCTGTACCGGCCACTGAGCCGCGCCGAGTACGATTCGATCGCCGCGAAGACGACCTATACGCCGAAGTCGCGCACCGACACGGCCGCGCTGACCCTGACCAACGGCGAGCTGTTCGAACTGCCGGGCGGCAAGGCCGGGTTCGCCGCCACCGCCGAGTTCGGCAACCAGTCCTACGCGCTCAACCCCGATCCGCTGGCGACTGAGTACTACTACTACAGCTGGAAGGACTCGGACGGCCATGGCAGCCGCAACCGCTGGGCCACTGCGGCCGAGCTGCGCCTGCCGCTGCATGACACGCTCAACGTGAGCGTGGCCGGCCGCTACGACCAGTACCGCTACTCGGGCAACAGCATCGGCAAGGCAACCTGGAGCGGCGGCATCGAGTGGCGCCCGATCGACAGCCTGCTGGTGCGCGGCTCGTACGGCACCGCGTTCCGCGCGCCGGACCTGCACTACGTGTACGCCGGCCCGGGCAACGATGAAACCAGCAACAACGACTACTACGCCTGCCAGCTGGACGGCGCGGATGACTGCTCGGACTACGAAGAAAACCTGATCCGCACGCGCGAAGGCAACCGCCAGCTGGATCCGGAAACCAGCACGTCGTGGAGCGCCGGGTTCGTGTGGTCGCCGGCGGTGGGCCTGGACCTGTCGGTGGACTGGTTCGACATCGACATGCGCGACCAGGTGAAGGACATGGACGTGGGCACCATCCTGCGTGATGAAGCGGCCTGCCGCCTGGGCAATGCCGATGCGAACTCGCCGACCTGTGTCGATGCGATCAGTCGCGTCACCCGCACCAGCGACGGCCGCCTGTACGGGGTGCACGTCAACCCGGTCAACATCGCGCGCGAGACCACGCAGGGCATCGACGTGGGCGTGCGTTACCGGCTGACCACGGGCATCGGCGATTTCATCCTGAGCGGCAACCACACCTGGGTGAAGACGCACGATTTCCAGCAGTTCGACGGCGATGTGGTGGAGGACAAGTTCGCGGTGAACAGCGGGTTCGACATTCCGCGCACCAAGACCAGCGCCAGCATCACCTGGGAGAACGATGCGTGGTCGGCCACGCTGTACGGGTCGCGGCTGGGCAAGCTGCCGACCTACGACAGCTATGACCAGAGCTTCGATCCGGAGAGCGGCGACAGTCCGTGGATCGGGGCGACGTACCGCTACAACGTATCGGTGCAGTACCGCGTGGACGACCATTCGCGCCTGTCGCTGTCGGTGGTGAACGTGGGCAACAAGATGCCGCCGAAGGACGCGACCTATACGTCC
>NZ_QAIW01000001.1:0-4230 GCF_003061285.1 Stenotrophomonas sp. HMWF003
ACGACGACCTGATGGGCCTGGCCTTCGGCATCGGGCGCACCGGGGTGCGTGCCAAGTCGCGGCGGGCGCTGGACGAACTGCTTCCCGAGGCCCTGCGCGCGCTGGCGCGAACCCATCCGCAGGCGGTGCTGGAGACGCTGCATATCGACCTGTTCGGTTTCTCGCGCGGCGCCGCATCCGCACGCGACGCGCTCACCCGGCTCAACCGTGCCGACGGCCGCGCGTGGCTGCGTGAGCAGCTGCACCGCACCGGCTGGCAGCTGGCCAACGAGGCGGCCGTGCCCGCACGGCCGGCGCGCTTTGTCGGTCTGTTCGACACGGTGGTGGCGATCAACCCGCAGCAGCGCGACGAACTGCCCGATGTCGCGCTTCCGGCCGGGTGCGCGGCCAAGGTGGTGCAGATTGCCGCGCGCGACGAACACCGTTACCACTTCGCGCTGACCTCGGTGGCACCGCAGCACGAAGAGATCGCCCTGCCCGGCGTGCACGCCAACATCGGCGGCGGCTACGACCAGCGCATCGAAGGGCCCAAGCTGTTGACCCGCCCGCTCGGCCAGCGCGTTGCCGGGCACGGCCTGGCCGACACCGAGGTGCCGCCGCTGCACCTGCTGCAGGGCACGCAGGTGTACCGGCAGGCGCGGGCGGCGTGCCAGCGTTGGCAAGCCGAGCTGGGCTTGGGCGATGACGCGGTGTGGGTGGATGTGTGGCACCGCTGGCAGGCCCAGCGGGTGGCCGGCAGTGCCAGCGTACTGCCGCAGTGGGTGCTGTATGCCCATGCTGCGGTGGTGTTGAAACGCGACATCGACGGGCGCTACCAGTGGGTGGCCTTGCGGCTGATTCAGCAGCGTGCGGCCGCGGCCGGTGTGCGCTGGCTGGCCGATGCCGACGACGTGGCCGAGCTCACCCTGCCCGACGTGCTGCGGCCGATCGCCGCGCGGCTGGTGTCGGGCCAGGCGCTGGATGCGGCCCAGGAACAGCTGCTGCGGCAGCACTACCTGATGCAGTCGGCACACTGGAATTTCGACGCGCTCGGCGATACCGCGCTGCTCTACGCCGCCGATGAAGGCACGCGCGAATTGCCGTATCGCCCCGGGCCGGGACTGTTCTACATCAACCGGCCCACCGAGGATGGCAAACGCGTGGTGTTGCCGAACGTGTGATGTGCGTGCAGCCACCATAGGTGATGCGCCAGCCACCCATGGGGTGGCTCTACCTGGGCGCGTGGTCTGCGTGCGGCCACCCATGGGGTGGCTCTACCCGGGCGCGTGGTCTGCGTGCGGCCACCACACGTGTTGCGCCAGCCACCCATGGGGTGGCTGTACCTGGGCTTGTGGTCTGCGTGCAGCCACCCATGGGGTGGCCCTACCCGGGCGTGATGCGGTAGAGCCACCCCATGGGTGGCTGCACGCGGTGTGGTGCTATCGCACCGGGCCGCTGGTGCGGCCGGCCTGCTCGATCAGGTTGGCCAGTTCTTCTTCATCGAACCCGGCCAGCAGGCGCGCCTCCAGGTTGAAGGGGCCATACAGGAAGCCGCCGGCGTACTCGTTCAACAGCGCGATGAAGCGTTCGCGCGGTTCGACCCCGGCGCGCTTGCAGTACCAGTGATACCAGCGCGACCCGGCGGCCACGTGCGCCACTTCCTCGCGCAGGATGATCTCCAGCACATCGGCGGTGGCGTGGTCGTTGGCCGACCGCAGCTTGTTGATCATGCCCGGGGTGACATCCAGCCCGCGGGCCTCCAGCACGCGCGGTACCAGCGCCATGCGCGACAGCCCATCGTGCGCGGTCTTCTCGCACATTTCCCACAGGCCGTTGTGGGCGTCGAAATCCCCGTAGTCGAATCCCAGCGCCTGCAGCCGCCCGTGCAGCAGCATGAAATGGCGTGATTCGTCGTCGGCCACGCTCACCCAGTCGGCATGGAACGCACCGGGCAGGCCACGGAAGCGGTACACCGCGTCCCAGGCCAGGTCGATGGCATTGAGTTCGATATGCGCGATGGCATGGATGAACGCGGCGCGTCCCTCCGCACTGCCCAGCCCGCGCTTGGGCAGGTCGCGCGGGTGCACCAAGTGCGGCCTGGGCGGCCGACCCGGCATGCGGATCGGCGCGGGCGGCGCGGCATCGGCGCGGGCCTTGAGCTGGCCCGCACGAAACTGCACCGCGTAGGCCTGGGTCAGCGCGACCTTCTGCAGCGGGTCCGTTGCGGCCAGGCACTGCTGCGCGGCACGCAGCAGGTCACCAGCCGCTTCCAGCGGCAACTGCTCGGCCATCGGCGTAGCCTCAGGCGCGACGCTTGTGCTTGGCATCGTCCGAGCGCAACTGCTGGATGCGCTCGAAATACCCCGGCTCGATGCCGGTCGGGTAGACACCGTTGAAGCACGACGAATCGAAGGCCTTCAGCTCCGGGTTGCCTTCGCGCACCGCCGCTTCCATGTCTTCGATGTCCTGGTAGATCAACCAGTCGCAGCCCAGGTGCTTTTCGATGTCTTCGATGCTGCGGTTGTGCGCCACCAGTTCTTCGGCGGCCGGCATGTCGATGCCGTAGATGTTGGGGTAACGCACCGGCGGCGCGGCGCTGGCCAGGTACACCTTGCGCGCACCGGCGTCGCGCGCCATCTGCACGATCTGCTGGCTGGTGGTGCCGCGCACGATCGAGTCGTCCACCAGCAGCACCACGCGGTTGCGGAACTCCAGGTGGATCGGGTTGAGCTTGCGGCGCACCGATTTCACGCGCTCGCCCTGCCCCGGCATGATGAAGGTGCGGCCGATGTAGCGGTTCTTGATGAAGCCTTCGCGGTACTTCACCCCGAGCGTGTTGGAGATTTCCAGCGCGGCGTCGCGCGAGGTGTCCGGGATCGGGATGATGGTGTCGATGTCGTGGTCCGGACGCAGGCGCAGGATCTTCTCGCCCAGCTTGATGCCCATGCGCATGCGCGCCTTGTGCACCGACACGTTGTCGATCATCGAATCGGGACGTGCGAAATACACGTACTCGAAGATGCACGGGCTGTGCTCGGCCGGCTCGGCGCAGACCTCGGAGAACAGTTCGCCGCGCGCGGTGATCACCAGCGCTTCGCCCGGGCGCACGTCGCGCACGCGCTGGAAGCCCAGCACGTCCAGCGCGGCCGATTCGGAGGCCACGATGTATTCATCGCCTTCGGCGTGGGCGCGCTTGCCCAGCACCAGCGGGCGGATGCCGTGCGGGTCGCGGAAGGCCACCAGGCCCAGGCCCAGCACCACGCTGATCACCGCGTAGCCGCCCTTGACCCGGCGGTGCACGCCGGCCACGGCGCGGATCGCCGCTTCCGGGGTGAGCTGGCGCTGCGCGTCCAGTTCGTAGGCGAACACGTTCAGCAGCACTTCGCTGTCCGAGTCGGTGTTGACGTTGCGGCGGTCCTGTTCGAACACCTGCTGGCGCAGGGCTTCGGTATTGATCAGGTTGCCGTTGTGGGCCAGCGCGATGCCGTACGGCGAGTTCACGTAGAACGGCTGTGCCTCGTCCATGCCTTCGGAGCCGGCGGTCGGGTAGCGCACGTGGGCGATGCCGACGCGGCCTTCCAGGGTCGACATCCGCTTGGCGTCGAACACGTCGCGGACCAGCCCGTTGGCCTTCTGCACGCGCAGCCGCGTGCCGTCGGCGGTGGCGATGCCGGCCGCGTCCTGGCCACGATGCTGGAGGACGGTCAGGCCGTCATACAACTGCCCGGCGACGTTCTGGTTGCCGACGATTCCGACGATGCCACACATGGTGCGAATCTCCGCTGGGCTGTGCCCATCTACAGTGAAGGTGGCCGTGCCTGGCCGGGGGACCCGTTCCGTGCCGGAACAGGCTGATCCGGGCGCACGCGCGCCGGATCGTTGTGCTGCGAGGAACCTGGGCTGCCGCTGCGCGCCCCCACGTCGGTGGGGTCTCCCGCCTGCTGCGGGGTTTCATCCAGTGGTCGCGGCCATCCGCGCCCTGCCAGCAATCCGCCAAGCACGCCATTATCGCCTGTCAGGCCCGGCTTGCCCAACTCCGCGCCGGGCAGTTGCGCCGCATTCACCTCCGGCAGCGCCGCCGGCAGGCCGGCCAGGCCCTGCAGCGCGTCCACGCCGGGCAGCTGCGGCAGCTCGGGCATGCCCGGCATGCGCGCCTGCAACCAGGCCACGCCAGGGTCGAGCACGGCCCGCAGCTGGGAGTCGCGCCAGCTGGGCTCATTGACCATCGGGGTGTAGGACGCCGCCAGCAAC
>NZ_QAIW01000170.1:0-1977 GCF_003061285.1 Stenotrophomonas sp. HMWF003
CGCCGGCCGGGGCCGGGGCAGGAATCGGTGCGGAAGGTGCGGTCATGCCGGTTGGCTCGTGGAGAACTTGACCATTTTAATCGTTTTTTTGAGCTGGGAAGCACTTTCACGGCGCCGCCTGATTGCAGCCATAGCCTTTCATACAAAGGGATTCGGCGGGAATGGAGTACGCCATTAAAAGTGTGCTGACTTCGGCAAAACTCCCGCCGGACCTCATGCTGTGTTGCACCATTCCCGAAAATGTGAATGGACCCTTGCTACTGTCGCGAGTGCAGGGCTACCATCGAGACGTTTCCCGCAGCAGGAATTGCGTCCCCCACAGGCGCTCGATGCCCCCGCTGTTCGTCCTGCTGTTTGCTGTGTTGAAGGTCCCGGAGCGCGAGGTCATCCCCGCCGCCGGGTAGTTGCCGGACTGCGTCACCCGCCTGAATGGGCACGGTGCCGCGCCGGCGGCGAGAAGGACCGCTCGGGGCCAGACCAACGGCCCGGAAAACCAGAAGGCTTGCTCGCGGCCCGCAATGGCTGCAACCGACGACGCTAAGGGTCTAGGCAATGAAGCAACGCAGAATGTGGGGCACGACGTTCGCAACAACAGCAATGAGCGGGGCAGCACTGCTGGCGCCCGCAATGGCGTGGGCCCAGGCGGCCGACCCGAAACCGTGGCAGTTGAACATGGGCAAGGGGGTCACCCAGAGCGCGCGGTTGGCGTGGGAATCGAACATGTTCTCGCTGTGGGTGTGCACCGTGATCGGCGTGATCGTGTTCGGCGCGATGTTCTACGCCATGTTCAAGTTCCGCAAATCCAAGGGCGCGGTTGCTGCCACCTTCAGCCACAACACCAAGGCCGAGGTCATCTGGACGGTGATTCCGGTGATCATCCTGGTGGTGATGGCATGGCCGGCCACGGCCAACCTGATCAAGTTCTACGACACCCGTGATTCGGAAATGACCGTGAAGGTCACCGGTTACCAGTGGATGTGGAAGTACGAGTACCTGGGTGAGGATGTCACCTTCACCAGCCGCCTGGACCGCGAGTCCGACCGCGTGCGGCAGAGCGGCACGGTGCCCACGCTGGCATCGCACCCGCATTACCTGCTGGAAGTGGACAACCGGCTGGTGCTGCCGGTGGATACCAAGGTGCGCTTTGTGATCACCTCCGACGACGTCATCCACGCCTGGTGGGTGCCGGCGCTGGGCTGGAAGCAGGACGCCATTCCCGGCTTCATCAACGAGGCCTGGACCAACATCGAAAAGCCCGGCATCTACCGCGGCCAGTGCGCCGAGCTGTGCGGCAAGGACCATGGCTTCATGCCGATCGTGGTGGAAGCGGTGTCCAAGGAGGACTTCCAGAAGTGGCTGGCCTCACGCAAGCCCGCACCGGCACCGGCGGCTGCACCCGCAGCAACGCCCCCCGCAGCACCGGCGCCTGCCGATGCCGCGCCGGCCGCCGCTCCGGACGCCACGCCGCCGCCGGCACCGGCACCGGCTGCAGCAGGCAGCAACGCCTGAAATCGAGCCGCGCCTGCCACCCGGCAGGCGTGGGTACCACCGGATCCAGTGAGGTGTAGTTGCGATGGCGCATTCCGCAGTTGACCACGATGGGCACCACGGGCATCAGCAGAGCTTCGTGGAGCGTTGGTTGTTCTCGACCAACCACAAGGACATCGGCACGCTCTACCTGCTTTTCAGCTTCATCATGTTCATCATCGGCGCGGCCATGAGCGTGGTCATCCGCGCCGAGCTGATGCAACCGGGCCTGCAGTTCGTCAAGCCCGAGTTCTTCAACCAGATGACCACCGTGCATGCGCTGGTGATGATCTTCGGCGGCGTGATGCCGGCCTTCGTCGGCCTGGCCAACTGGATGATCCCGCTGCAGATCGGCGCGCCGGACATGGCGCTGCCACGCATGAACAACTGGTCGTTCTGGCTGCTGCCGGTGGCCTTCAGCCTGCTCCTGGTCACCCTGTTCCTGCCCGG
>NZ_QAIW01000171.1:0-5570 GCF_003061285.1 Stenotrophomonas sp. HMWF003
GGTCACGCAGGCCCACCGCGTGGCGCAGCTCCTTGAGCAGCGGAATGGCGTACTGCTCGCGCAGCTGCTGGCCACGGCGACGCAGCAGCGCCTCGATCTTTTCCGGCTCGGCCATCAGCGCCTCGTAGCGCTCGCGCAGCGGGGTGAGCTCGGCGTCGATGCGCTCGAACAGCTGCTGCTTGGCATCGCCCCAGCTGATGCCCTCGGCGAACGCCTGGGCAAACGCCGCGGTCTGTTCTGCGCTGGCGAACGCCTGGTACATCTGGAACAGCGCCGAGCCCTCGGTGCTCTTCGGCTCGCCCGGTGCACGCGAATCGGTGAGGATGGAGAACACCAGCTTCTTCAGCTCCGCACGCGGGGCGAACAGCGGAATGGTGTTGTGGTAACTCTTGCTCATCTTGCGCCCGTCCAGGCCGGCCAGGGTGGCCACCTGTTCGTCGATCACCACCTCCGGCAGCGGGAAGTACGCCTTGCCATACACGTGGTTGAAGCGCTGGGCGAAGTCGCGCGCCATCTCGATGTGCTGGATCTGGTCGCGGCCCACCGGCACGCGGTTGGCCTTGAAGATCAGGATGTCGGCGGCCATCAGCACCGGGTACATGAACAGCCCGGCGCTGATCCCGGCGTCCTCGTCCAGCTGCTCTTCGCGGTTCTTGTCCACGGCCGCTTTGTAGGCGTGGGCGCGGTTGAGGATGCCCTTGCTGGCGATCGCGGTGAGGAACCACATCAGCTCGGTGGTTTCGGGAATGTCGCTCTGCCGGTAGAACCACACCTTGTCCGGGTCCAGCCCGCAGGCCAGCCAGCTGGCCGCGATCTCCAGGGTCGAGCGCTGGGTGCGCTCGGGTTCCTGCGCCTTGATCAGGCTGTGCAGGTCGGCCAGGAAGAAGAAGCTCTCGATCTCCGACGCCTGGCTGGCCGCGATGGCCGGGCGGATGGCGCCCACATAGTTGCCCAGGTGGGGGGTGCCGGAGGGGGTGATGCCGGTAAGAACGCGGGTGGTCATAGGGGGATCATTACGGACAGGTGAACCACGCCAGTTTACCTGCCCCGGCCCAACCCCGTTGGCAACGGTGAGCCGTTCAACCCATCACCCCAACGTGGAGCCGTGCCATGAAACGCCTGTTGCTGCCCCTGCTTGCCGTGCTGGTCCTGTGCGGCTTCCGCCCGGCCCCGCTGCCCCCGCGCCTGGAGTCGGGCCCGGTCTACCTGACCGTGCTGGACCGCGATGCGGGCACCACGCTGCCGCAGTACCGCGATGGCAGCCAGCGCTGGATCGCCGGGGAAAAGGGCCACCGCTACAGTGTGCGGCTGCGCAACCACAGCGCCGAACGGGTGCTGGTGGTGGTGTCGGTGGATGGCCTGAACGCCATCAGCGGCGAGGTGGCCGCGCCCGGCCAGACCGGCTACGTGCTCAACCCCTGGCAGACCGCCGACATCAGCGGCTGGCGGAAATCGCAGGACGAGGTGGCCCAGTTCGTGTTCACCTCGCCCGGCAAGAGCTACGCCGGGCGCACCGGCCGCCCGGACAACATCGGGGTGATCGGCATCGCGGTGTTCCGCGAAGCCGGCGCGGTGCTGACCACGCCCGCGCTCAAGCCCGTACCGGGGCGCCGCCGGTTGTCCACGCAGGACGCCGGCGCGCAGGCCGAGGCCGTGGCCGACAGCGCGCGCGGTTCGGCCGCCGCGGCGCCTGCACCGGCCCAGCGGCTGGGCACCGGGCATGGCGCGCGCGAAACCTCGCAGGTGCGCGACACTACCTTCGAGCGTGCCACCGACTACCCCGTGCAGCAGACCGAGCTGCGCTATGACAGCGCCCGCAACCTGCGCGCACGCGGCATCCTGCCGGTGCAGCAGCCGCGCCAGGACGGACCCCGTGCGTTCCCGTCGCAGTACGTGCCCGATCCGCCGGGCGACGATGGTCGTCGCTGAGGACAGCGCACGCACAAACGAAACGGGCCGCGCGATGCGGCCCGTTTCGTTTCATACACCCGGTGAAGCTGTCACTGGCACGTGCGTGCCGGCGTCACTTGTAATCTGGGTAGTCCTTGCGAATGGCGGTTTCGAAGTCGCGGACCTCGGTTTCGGCGCGGTCGCGGGCCCAGCCATAGCGTTCCTGCAGGCGACCGGCCAGGTATTCGGCGTTGCCTTCGGCTACCTTGAAATCGTCGTCGGTGAGGTCGCCCCACTTGGCCTGGGCCTTACCCTTGAGCTGCGTCCACTTGCCGGAAATGATGTCTTTGTTCATGGGTTCGCTTCCTTGATTGCAACGGCACCTTCGCCGCACGGACAGAATGCGATGGACGACGTTCGGTGGCGGTCAAGCGCGGATGAAACGCATGCTCACGTGATTGAACAGGTGCTGGCGGGCGGCATGCGACAGACGCGAAAAAGGCCGGGAGATCCCGGCCTTTTTCGGTCCAGCCTGATCGCGGGGATCAGTTGGTCTTGGCGGCGTCTTCGACCTTCTCGCCGGCCTTCTGCACGTCCTTGCCAGCACCGGCAACGGTGTTGCAGCCGGACAGCATGGCTACCGAGAACATCGACAACAGCATCAGTGCAATAACACGCTTCATGGGGTTCTCCTGTTTAATCTACGTCGACACCGGCAATCCGGTCCCACCTGTCAGATGAACCGGCCACCGCACGGCGGCGATGGCAGATCCTCTTCCTGATCGCGGTGACGTCGTGGCTGTTTCCAGCACCGCCGCCGCGTGAAGTGCAATCTGGCGGGAGGGGCGTGCAGCGAATGTGAACGCACCTTGGCAGCGTTCAGCGAATTGCAGGAAAACCCCGGCGGGCGGGCCCTCAGTCGCGCATCAGGGTGGATTTTCCGAACAGGCTTTCCACCAGGTCCACGGCCAGCACGGCGGTGCTGTTGCGGTTGTCCAGCAGCGGGTTGAGTTCGACGATGTCCAGCGAGCCCATGCGGCCGGTGTCGGCAATCATCTCCATCACCAGCTGCGCTTCGCGGTAGTTCACCCCGCCCGGCACCGTGGTGCCCACGCCCGGGGCGATGCTGGGGTCCAGGAAGTCCACGTCGAAGCTGACATGCAGGTGGGTGTTGGCGTCGATGCCGTCCAGCGCGGCTTCCATGGTGCGCTTCATGCCGGCTTCGTCGATGTAGCGCATGTCATACACATCCACCTGGTGCTGCTTGATCAGCCGCTTCTCTTCCTGGTCCACCGAGCGGATGCCGATCTGGTGCACCTGCTGCGGGCGGATCGCCGGGGCATCGCCGCCCAACCGGGTCAGCGCGTCCGGGCCCAGCCCACACAGGCAGGCCACCGGCATGCCGTGCACGTTGCCCGACGGGGTGACCTCGCTGGTGTTGAAATCCGAATGCGCATCCAGCCACAGCACGCGCAGGGTCTTGCCCTGCTCGCGGCACCAGCGCGCCACGGCGGTGATCGAGCCGATGCCCAGGCAGTGGTCGCCACCCAGCATGATCGGCATGCGGCCGGCCTGCAGTTCGGCGTAGGTGGCGTCCATCAGCGCGCGGTTCCACGCCACCACCTCGTCCAGGTGGCGGTAGCCCTGCACCGGCGCGGTCCACGGGTTGCGCGGGCCGTCCAGGTTGCCCAGGTCGCGCACGTCCACGCCACGCGCGGCCAGCGCGTCGCCCAGGCCGGCGATGCGCAGTGCATCCGGGCCGAGACCGGCGCCGCGATGGCCCGCGCCGATGTCGGTGGGAACGCCGATCAGGGAAACCGGGGGATACGTGGCCATGGGATGCCTCCTGCAAATGCGAAAAAAGAGCCACAGTCTAGCCAGCTCCGCGCAGACCCACTCGCGGCGGTGCAGCAGGCTGTCAACGGGTGCCCCCCGAGCGCGCACTTCCGCGCCGCGCCACGGCAATCCCCCTCCAACCAGTGGGCGGGGGACAAAAGGTACGCTCATCGAGAAGATCGGCTACATCACGCGACTACACGCGTCTGCTCCGCCATTACATTGGATCACGCAACCGTCGCTTGACTGTAACTGTGGAAATTCTGAGTATCCGCAAAGAACCAAGCAGCCAAACCAATCCCGGTAACGCGAGGCAGTTCTTCAAACCCAAGGAGAGTGGTTTGCAACGTCTGTACCGCAAGGAGGCGCCGAGCATTCCGGAGCATCGAAGGCTTGGAGAGACATCAATTGCTCAGCCCATCTCACGCTGGCTTGGCACAGCAAATTCGCTTTTCAGCGCATCCTCTATTGCTGCCTTCACATTGAGATTCAGGGCCGCCTACCTGATCGCGCCGTTGGCTCTGGCCCTCCTTTCAACTTCATGCGCCGGTTCAGGTGAACCTCTTTCGACAGCATGCACGCCAGGCAGAAGTTCACTCTTGAGTTCGACCGATGCAGAGGGCTTTAACGTCATCGTATTCGGTGAAACCCACGGAAATTCCCAAAGCCCAGCAATCTTCTTGGATTTCGTCTGCCGACTAGCATCAACGTCAGCACCCGTCCTCGTTGGAATAGAGATCCCGCCCTCCTCCGTTGATGCTGTTCGAGATGCGGCGCGACATGGAAGGGCAACAGTGTTTGAGGACCTCTTCTGGGCGAAATCGAGGGATGGCCGATCAAGTTCCGCTAACCTGGTCCTTGTCGAGCGTCTGGTCCGGTTGGAGTCGGAGGGATTCATTCGGCTTGTCGGATTCGACAAGCGCGTGACCGGAGAGGAGGCGTTTGGCTCAAGCGCCCTTGCTGCTTTGACGTCCAAGGGGTTGAGAAAGGGTACGAACGAAAAATGGGTGTTGCTCACCGGTCGAGGTCACTCACGATACGAGGATGACCCGTCGAGCTTGACTTACGTCCTCGTCAACAGCGGACGAAGCACCAAGGTTGTAGACCTCTCCTTTGCCACGGGAACAACGTGGGCATGCGTAATGGGCGAATGCAAGGTTCGGCAGACTGGAAACAGGGAATGCGAGACCTCCCTCAAGCCTGCGGAGGTTGTGTCTGGCACGCGCTTTCAGATCACCCATCGGTGCATTGACTCCGCCACGGCGTCTGCCCCGGCGGCTGATTCAGCTCGCGATATCGACAGATAGTGGATCCTCCAGTGCCGTCCGGTAGTCATCAGTGCGCCGTCGAGCTCCGGCGCAGCGGCACGACTACCTGGCTGGTCCGGTGAAAGGCTGAGCAGCGGCGCTACCAGGATGACCCTCCGTGGCGTGCGCCAGGCGCTGCTGGATGCCGGCTTCCGCCTGCCGGTGATGCGCGTGGACGCGCGCTCGGCCACCCAGGTGACGTTCCTGGTGAAGTCGTTGTTGTCGTATCGGTTTGCTGAAACCAGCTGATCGGAGCCGATCGCTGAGGGGCGCAGAAGATGGTGCCGCTTATCCGAATCGAACGGATGACCTACTGTTTACAAGACAGTTGCTCTACCAACTGAGCTAAAGCGGCATGGCGCGCGGGAATTCTAACGCACCCGCGCGCAGTCCAGCGAGCGTTGCTGGGCTGCACCGCTGCGCTGCCGGGCGACGCTGGCATCGGCCGGGGGCGCCAGGGTCGCGTCCAGCCACCATTGCGCGCTGCCGTCGCCACCGCTGGCGATCAGGCGGGCGTTGAAGCCGGCGGCACTCAGC
>NZ_QAIW01000172.1:0-2716 GCF_003061285.1 Stenotrophomonas sp. HMWF003
ATTCGGCGCCGGCCACGCCGCTGCCGTCGGCCCCGGGGCTGCGCGTACAGCGCGGCCAGGCGCCACCGCAGGGCTGATCCCGCGCATCGCCTGCGGCGCCGTCGCGCCGTCGATGCCGATCACCGCCTGCCTGCCCGCCCTGCGGGCTTCTTCCTGATCTGTGGTGCGTGGCGTGGCCTGCCGGCCGCGCCCGCATGCGTCCGTCTGCTTTCCTTCGAGGTTATTGCCATGGCCCAGCGCCAGCGTCGTTGCACGTCCCTTTCCCGTTGCTCGCTGAGCATCGCCCTGCTCGGCGCGCTCAGTGCCCCGGCCTTCGCCCACGGTGCCGCTGCCGGCGCGCCGACCACGCTGGACAAGGTGGTGGTCACCGCCGCCGGCTTCGAGCAGAAGATCACCGACGCGCCGGCCAGCATCAGCGTGGTCAGCCGCGAGGAACTGAGCAAGCGCCCGTACACCAGCCTGGTGGATGCGCTGCGCGACGTGGAAGGCATCGACGTGGGCATGGAAACCACCGACAAGAACGGCCGCGCCACCATCTCCATGCGCGGCATGCCGTCCGAATACACCCTGGTGCTGATCGACGGGCGCCGCCAGAGCAACGTGGGTCAGCTGTACCCGAACAACTTCGGCGGCGGCCAGTTCGCCTACCTGCCGCCGCTGGATGCGATCGAGCGCATCGAAGTGGTGCGCGGCCCGATGTCCACCCTGTATGGCTCCGATGCGATGGGCGGGGTGATCAACATCATCACCCGGCGCAACCAGGACAGCTGGCACGGCTCGGTCACCCAGGGCTTCACCGTGCAGCAGGACGACCAGTTCGGCGATGCGCGCACCACCGACGTGTACCTGACCGGCCCGTTGCTCAAGGACCGCCTGGCCCTGGCAGTGCGCGGCAGCTACTACGACGCCAAGGCGTCCAACCCGGAGTGGGACGACCTGCCGCTGCCGGACGGCACGCTGTGGGAACGCAGCATCGGCTTCGGCGGTGGCGGCAAGGCGGTGGCCAACACCAACTGGAACACCGGGCTGCGCCTGAACTGGACGATCAACGACGACCACGACCTGAGCCTGGACTACGACGTCTCGCGCCAGAAGTACGACAACAGCGAAGGCCAGACCGGCACCCTGGACAGTGCCGCCAGCCTGTGGCGCGTGGGCAATGCGACCCTTCCCAACCCGAACGGCAGCGGCACGATCACCCGCCGCGTGGTGCAGCCGCGCGTGGGCTATACCGCCTACCAGCGCTACGAGCGCGACCAGCTGGCGCTGAGCCACCAGGGCCGCTACAGCTTCGGCACCTGGCAGACCACGCTGACCCACACCACCAGCAACAACCTGGGCCGTTCGCTGCCGCTGACCCTGGACGAGCGCGCGGACCTGCAGACGTTGTGGAACGACGTATGCCGCCGCACCGGCGCGGCGGCCAACTGCGCCGCGGGCCGGGGCAATGCGCTGACCGCGCTCAATGCCAGCGAGCAGGCCCGCCTGCAGGCGTTCCTGCCGCGCCCGCTGCGCACGATGGAGCTGGAAGGCTACGTGCTGGACACGATGCTGGACATGACCTTCGGCGCGCACAAGCTGACCGTGGGGGGCCAGTACAACGACACCGACATGGTGGACGGCGTGTTCGGCATGGACGGTGCCGGCTACCGTGACAACGTCAAGCAGCAGCACCGGATGTGGTCGGTGTTCGCCGAGGACAACTGGTCGCTGACCGACACGCTGACCGCCACGGTGGGCGTGCGCTATGACGACCACAACATCTTCGGCAGCCACGTCAGCCCGCGCGGTTACCTGGTGTGGAACGCCAGCGATGCGTGGACGATCAAGGGCGGCGTGAGCACCGGCTACAAGACGCCGCGCCCGGACCAGCTGTTCCCCGGCGTGACCGGCTTTGGTGGCCAGGGCGTGCTGCCGCTGGTGGGTTCGCCGAACCTGCAGCCGGAAACCAGCACCAACTACGAGGTGGCGGCGTACTACGAAGGCAGCGACTGGGGCTTCAACGTCACCGGCTTCCTCAACAAGTTCGACGACAAGATCGCCAGCGGCGGCACGTTCCCGAACTGCGAAGTGGCCCCGGCCGGCAGCGGGTACTGCGTGGACGTGGGCCCGGGCTGGGCGGCGTTGGGCTACAGCACCTTCAGCCAGAGCGTGAACATCGACAAGGCCGAAACGCGCGGTGTTGAAGCGGCGGCTTACGTGGACCTGCTGGCCAGCCTGCAGCTGCGCGGCAACTACACCTATACCAAGTCCGAGCAGACCAGCGGCGTGGACAAGGGCAAGCCGGTGGGCGGCACGACCACGCCGGCCAAGCACATGGCCAATGCCAGCCTGAACTGGCAGATCAACGATGCGGTGAGTCTGTCGCTGATCGGCGAAGGCCGTTACGACCGCTACCGCGACACGCTGGTGGGCAACGTGGGCGGAGTGAGCACCTCGCAGGTGCGCTACTACGACGACTACACGATCTTCCACCTGGGTGGCAGCTGGAACATCAACCGTTGGCTGACGCTCAATGCGCGGGTCAACAATCTGTTCGACAAGAACTTCGTGTCGCAGTCGTGCGTGTTGATCAGCGACAGCGAGTACAACTGCGTGGACGATTACGCGACCAAGGACCAGCGCCGCAGCTACTGGGTGTCGTTGAACGCGAAGTTCTGAGGTACAAGTGCGTCGGGGCTGATGGGTTCCTGAGGTGGGTCGGTGGGGGTGGGGT
>NZ_QAIW01000173.1:0-12893 GCF_003061285.1 Stenotrophomonas sp. HMWF003
CCGCCACCAGGCCGCCACGCCGCCGCACCCGGCGGCCCGATCGCCCCGCAGCGCCCGCGCCACCTGCATCGGCTTGTCCAGCGCTGTCCTTCTGACCTGCCGGCGTCATCGCGCCCGCCCATGCTTAACGCGCGCGTGGAACCGTGGCGGCGGGCCAAAACCGTGGCCCAGGCTGTCCCCAAGGACACCGCCCCATCGTCCATACGCACCCGTAGCGAAGTAAGCAAACCCTAGGGTGCGCTACACTTTGCGGCTAGAAATCTAAAACAGTCGCGCGCGTGCGTGCGGTCATGGGAGCGCAAATGAACTGGTTGAACGAGGTGCTGAACAACGACCCGAATCCTGTGGAAACCCAGGAATGGATCGAGTCGCTGAAGGCCGTAATTGATGTCGAGGGCCCCGAGCGCGCGCATCAACTGTTGGAAGGCATGGTTGAACTCACCCGCCGTTCGGGCGCGTACCTGCCGTTCTCTCCCACCACCGAATACGTGAACACCATCGCGCCGACCCTGGAGGCCAAGAGCCCGGGCAACGCCGAACTGGAATGGCGCATTCGTTCCATCATCCGCTGGAACGCGATGGCCACCGTGGTGCGCGCCAACCGCAAGCCGGGCGACCTGGGCGGTCACATCGCCTCCTTCGCCTCCGGCGCCACGCTGTATGACGTGGGCTTCAACCACTTCTGGCGCGCCCCCAGCGACAACCACCCCGGCGACCTGCTCTTCATCCAGGGCCACAGTGCCCCGGGCATCTATGCGCGTTCCTTCCTGGAAGGCCGCATCGACGAAGCCCAGCTGGACAAGTTCCGCATGGAAGTGGACGGCGGTGGCCTCTCCAGCTACCCGCACCCGTGGCTGATGCCCGATTACTGGCAGACCCCCACCGTGTCGATGGGCCTGGGCCCGCTGGCCGCCATCTACCAGGCGCAGTTCCTGCGTTACCTGGAAAACCGTGGCCTGATCGAGAAGTCCGACCGCAAGGTGTGGTGCTTCATCGGTGACGGCGAGAGCGACGAGCCGGAAACCCTGGGCGCCATCGCCCTGGCCGGCCGCGAAGGCCTGGACAACCTGATCTTCGTGGTGAACTGCAACCTGCAGCGCCTCGACGGCCCGGTGCGTGGCAACGGCAAGATCATCCAGGAACTGGAAGGCGTCTTCCGTGGCGGCGGCTGGAATGTCATCAAGCTGCTGTGGGGCGGTTACTGGGATGCCCTGCTGGCCAAGGACACCAACGGCGTCCTGCGCAAGCTGATGATGGAAACCGTCGACGGCGAATACCAGAACTGCAAGGCCTTCGGCGGCGCGTATACCCGCGAGCATTTCTTCGGCAAGTACCCGGAGACCGCCGCGATGGTCGCCGGCCTGAGCGACGACGACATCTGGCGCCTCAACCGTGGCGGCCACGACCCGCACAAGGTGTATGCCGCGTACCACGAAGCGGTGAACACCAAGGGCATGCCCACCGTGATCCTGGCCAAGACGGTCAAGGGCTACGGCATGGGCAGCGCGGGTGAAGCACTCAACCCGACCCACCAGACCAAGAAGCTGGACGACGACGCCGTTCGCCACTTCCGCGACCGCTTCAACATCCCGGTGACCGACGCCCAGCTGGCCGATGGCCAAGTGCCGTTCTACCACCCGGGCCCGGATTCGCCGGAAGTGAAGTACCTGCAGGAACGCCGCGCCGCGCTGGGGGGTTACCTGCCGCAGCGCCGTCGCAAGGCCGAAAAGAGCTTCAACGCGCCCAAGCTGGAAAGCTACGAGCGCCTGCTCAAGAGCAGCGGCGAGCGCAGCTACTCCACCACCATGGCCTTCGTGCAGAGCCTGAACATCACCCTGCGCGACAAGGAACTGGGCCCGCATATCGTGCCGATCGTGGCCGACGAAGCCCGTACCTTCGGTATGGAAGGCCTGTTCCGCCAGATCGGCATCTACGCGCCGTTCGGCCAGAAGTACAAGCCGGTCGATGCCGACCAGCTCATGTTCTACCGCGAAGACCAGAGCGGCCAGGTGCTGCAGCAGGGCATCAGCGAGCCGGGCGCCATCGCCTCGTGGATGGCCGCCGGTACCAGCTACTCGGTGAGCAACGTGCCGATGCTGCCGTTCTACATCTACTACAGCATGTTCGGCTTCCAGCGCGTGGGCGACCTTGCCTGGCAGGCCGCCGACATGCGTACCCGTGGCTTCCTGCTGGGCGGCACCGCTGGCCGCACCACGCTGAACGGTGAAGGCCTGCAGCACGAAGATGGCTTCAGCCATATCGTGGCCGGTGGCATTCCGAACGTGCGCAGCTATGACCCGACCTTCGGCTTCGAAGTGACGGTGATCCTGCAGCACGGCACCAAGGCCATGATGGAAGATCAGATTGATGAGTACTACTACATCACCCTGATGAACGAAAACTACACCCACCCGGAAATGCCGGAAGGCGCGGCCGACGGCATCGTCAAGGGCATGTACCTGCTCACCGACGCCGGCAAGCCGAAGAAGGGCGAGCTGCGCGTGCAGCTGCTGGGTTCGGGCACCATCCTGCGCGAAGCCATTGCCGCAGCCGAGCTGCTGGACAAGGACTTCGGCGTGACCGCCGACATCTGGAGCTGCCCGAGCTTCAACGAACTGCGCCGCGACGGCTTCGACGTGGAGCGCTACAACCGCTTCCACCCGGAAGGCGAGCAGCGCAAGGCGTTCGTGACCGAGCTGCTGGAAGGCCGCCAGGGCCCGGCCATTGCCGCCACCGACTACGTGCGTGCGTACGCGGACCAGATCCGCTCGTTCGTGCCGATGTCGTACACGGTGCTGGGTACCGATGGCTTCGGTCGTTCGGATACGCGCGCCAACCTGCGTCGCTTCTTCGAGGTTGACCGGTACTACATCGCGCATGCCGCGATTGCGGCGCTGGCGAAGGAAGGGAAGATGACCGCGAAGGATGTGACAAGAGCGATCAAGCAGTACAAGATTGATCCTGAGAAGGCTAATCCTGTCGGGGTTTGATGGTTTGAAGCTGGAGCTACAACAAAGAAGGGCGGCCAGATGGCCGCCCTTCTTTGTTGTAGCTCCAGCGAACTGATGTTTGAAACTCATTCCATTCAACCTGGAATGTTTTGATCAACAAAGATTATCAAAAGGCAGGGTTGCCTACTAATCTGCAAAACTCGCTCAGCCCAACCTAAGTTCTAGGTCAGCTAGCCTACGGCAATCTTGTTCCACGCTTCGCGATGTTCAAAAGACACGGCCTTCTCGTGCTTGAGGAGGGACGCATATTCCGGTGCAAAGCTAGATGGATCGGCCAGAAGGCGTAGATAATAGTAGAGAGAGCGATAAACCCCATTCACAATTACCTGGCATCCTAATCGCGACTGAATCGCCGCGAGTTCTTTCTCCAGGCCCGGCTTCTCGCCACTGGGATGGGTAGTGAGAACGTAATAGCGATCAACCGCTTTGTCCATTAATTTTCGTTTCACGTGTTCGATAATGGTTGCATCAACGATAATTCCGTGCTTAATTTCAAGAGCCTCGAAGATCGATCCATCAGCTCTTGCAATCTCAATGTCTCCAATAGCGCCAGTTTGAGAGTCAGCGGCCGAATGGGGCTCAAGCGGCTTAAGCGTCATTCCATTGAATCTCTGCATCTCACGAGTCAAAACTGCATAGATCGCATGAAAAGCAAGAACGGGCAGTCTGGACGCACCCTTGTTCTTATATTCAGCCGAGAAGTGCTCCGTCAGCATGCTGACGATCGTCGATATGTCCGTGGTCTTCGGCTCAGCAATGGTGATCTTCTTTTTAGCACGAAGCTCGATCTGCTTGTATAAGGCAAACCGTAGAGCCTCTCGCGCATTACAGCCCCCTATCTCTAGCTCATCATAAATAGAAAGGAAGCTATCTTTGATGGCGCCGATATTCTCATCATACTCCAAGAAATACGGCTTTGGTCGCTCCAAAGTGCGCGTCTGCCAACCTGACTTGGCTCCGTTGAACTCGTTTCGCGAAAGCCATGGATAGATGATTTTCTCGGAAACTCCTCTAAAATTGAAGCCAGCGGGTCGATCCGTTTGTTTTTGAATTTGCACCTGATGAAATCTGACATCAACCTCCGGGCGCGCCGCCTTGATGCTCATTCCTGTGATGACATTCGTAAACGCCGCGCTTGCCGTCTCAGATTTGGTGGACATGTGTTCAATCGCGGCTCTCATCCTGGGGGTCAAGTCGAACTGGGCCGGACCCTCTGCTGCGAAGTCATCTTCAGCAAGCACAAGCGCTGAATCCAGGCATGAGCTAATCCTCTCCCCAATCTTTAACTCCGCCTCCGAAGTAGGAACAATGTCGGCTTGCTGAGTTTTAGATTGTGATGGTGGATTCATTATCGCTCTCATCCTGAATTGAATCGAAAAGGTGTTTGTCCGTAGTAAAGCTCACCGCTAGCGGAGATTCCTTGCGTTTAACCGAGAAGTTCATTTGCTTCCTAAGCGGGAGCGTAAACGGATACGCCACCATGTACTTATCTTTAGGCATAGCTATGTTAGTTTCGAAGCAGCGTATATCGAACCTGTAGTTCCTGAGGATTTCCACTATGTCAAGAAAACTTCGCTTTCCCATCGAGGACCCAAATATCCCAGTGAGGTGCGATTTCTTTAGGTGAACTGAGCAATTACTAAAGTCCGAGCAATGTTGCGCGAACCGTGCAATTGGATGCTCTGAGTAAACACTAAAAGTAAGTATTTCGAAAATCGGGTGAGGTTCAGTGAAGTGGCCGTAAAGCTCAAACAAAGAATGGAAATTGCTGGATTTTATAACCCATTCATCGATGGCATTCCACATCGTCTGGATCGAGTGAGGTGACTCTCCAAACAATTCAACATGAATGAAAGCATCCCTCGGCGCTGACTTTGCATTTTCAGGCGGAACTATTCCTGGCAGGCGTATAGTCATCTTAGCAAACAGCTTTCTGCTGCCGTCAGCTCGTACGGAGATAGCTATGCCATCCTCAGTTTTTATAACCTTCGTGTTGTGCCTTCCGATGGGCGTCGTCGTCGGTTCCACTCGCGAGGTGTATTCGTGGAGCGAGAATGCTTGTGTCATGGCGGTCATTGTCTGATCCACCTTGGCATGCAATTGCCTTGTGTTTTTCGCTTTTGCGCTCTTTCTCTTATCAAAGCTGAGCGATGCCGATGCAGGGAGAAGGCTAATTGGGAGATCGGCGCCAAAGATCTGAACGGCAATTGCTCTTGCCAAAATGTAGGCAATCTTAGGGCTTACCGAGTTGCCGATCTGTTTAATCGCATCCGAGCGAGATCCAGTGATTTCGTATTCATCAGGGAACCCCTGCAGGCGTTTGTACTCGGCGACAGTAAAATAACGGCTATCCCAATGAAACGGACCGGTATACTTCCCAGGGCTTGCTATCAGGGTCTTGACTGGAAGGCCTGGATCAGCCTTATACAGGAAATCAGAGAACCTCGATCTGTAAGCGAATACCGGATTTGGGAATCCGCGCTTTGCCGTGAAGTGAAGATAATTACTTCCGGGAGGCACAAGCGGGAGGAGATGGGAGTACTTTCCATCTCTCAGGTATAGCGCATCGATATCCTCCGAGTTGACGATGCCCTCGAGCGCTTCGCTAGCAGTAATATGTGGTCGTCCGTCAGAAGAATCCGGTCCGAATAGAGGCTCCGGGAACAGAAACGTCTGATCGGCTCGATGCCCGACTAGGAATAGCCTTTCGCGCTGCTGCGGTGCACCGTAGTCCAGCGCGTCTAGCACTCTAAAACTGATCGTGTAGCCTAGCTCCCTAAAGGCCTCCTGGATTCGCTCCCAGTCCTCACCTCCATTCGTTGCAAGAATTCCTCGAACGTTCTCAAAGAGAAATCCTTTCGGCTTCAACCAGGAGAGCACTCGGCAGTATGCTTCAAATAGAGTTCCTCTTGAGTCGAGCGTACCCGCCGCGCCGCCCGCGCGGCGCCCGGATGCGGAGAAGGACTGGCATGGTGGACCTCCTATGACAAAATCAATATCTGTCGGAAGGTCATTTTTTCGAAGTGAACGGATGTCCGCACACACGACTTCAGGTGCGGACCTCAACGCACTGGACGAGTTGACCCTAAGAGTTTCCGCACATTGCGGCACGAAGTCAGTGGCATACACAACATCAAACCCTGCCTGATCGAAGCCCAAATCCAGTCCGCCGGCACCGGCGAAGAATGCAGCTACTCGGATAGGCTTTGGAAAGACACCTTGGGTTTGTGTAAATTCAGGATTCATATAGTGCAAGATCCTTTATCGATCTCTAATGGTTGCAGCGATATTGTCGACGGACGACTGACTGAGTTGATCCTGGCTAAAAACATATGCCCTCATGAACTCCCTCAACACCTGCGCCGCGCAGGTGTTCTGAAGCCTGCACTTATCAACAAATGCTTCGCGAAGTTCAGGCTCCAATCTAATCCGCATGCCTGCATCCTTCATTCGCTGCTCCTGGGTGGATACACAATGTGTATCCATTCTATCAGTTGCGCGCCTCGTGTTCCATCGGTCGTCCGCCCTCGCAGGCTCTGCTCAAGGCGAAACAATGGGTTCCAGGAGCCATGGACGCTCAAAGCCCTTTTCCAGTAGGTCTCACCCTCAAGGTTGAGATCAAGCATTTATGGTCGGCGTCTCATAGGATGAGACAGAATTGTGTTCCTTGCACAGTTCCTTGGTTTACGGCTGATTCGCTGACTTGATTGCCCGCGATATCGCCGCCTCTGCTCCAGCTGGAACCTTATGAGTCTTCCCGGCTCCGGGCTCCTAGTATTAAAAATTGAAAGGAAGGGTCTGCGGATTCCCAATGCTCAATAGTGCTGATGCGAGAGGCTTCGCATCCAATGCTGGTCTACCGCCAGCCGGTCGCAGATCGGAGCTGCGGCGGCCAGAACCTATCCACCCGGCAAAGCTCATAGTCCTCCCCAAACGCCAGCGCAGCCTCCCTGGCCGGCAGGTCCGAGTAGCACTCCAACAGGCACTGATCCATGCCCGCATCCGCATGGTCGATAGCGAAGAAGCCCAACATGGCCTCGTCGAACGCCTCAAGCCAATCCCCGTCAATCCTGGTCATCTGTGGTCCTCCCGATAGGCCAGAGAGCATGCCGCCACCCCGTCCCAAGGCCTGCGACTGAACCGGGCCAGTTGCGTCGCACCGTAGACGCCGCCAACCAACCCCCGCCAGATCAACAGGAACAAGCGATTTCCCATCCTCCACACCAACGCGCATGGTGTTCATCGGAGCGTAGAAACTCCTCTAGCGAGACAATGTTGGACGTCCCTATGTCGGGAGGGTGGCTAATACAACACCTCCTGAGGAAATACGCCCGCCGGTTCTCGCTAGACGGTTTCTAACCTCCCGACGCCCTTGCCATCCCGGCAAGGGCAAGCCCTGCAGGAGGTCCAACATGTTGACGCCGTGGGAAGACGAACCCGATGACGCGCGCCCCAAGCGCAAACCCTACGCCCGCCCCGCACGCAGCTACCGCGTAGGCGCGCTGACGTACCCGGACCGCGAAGAGTGCGGTCCCACCGAGATTGTTCCCTACCTCAAGCTGCGCGGTCGCTGGCTGGACAAGCTCGGCTTCGACGTAGGCGCCCGCCTGAAGGTGGAGGCCACGCACGGCAGCATCACCCTTACGGTGGTGGAGCGGCCCGTGCCGGTGGTCAAGAAGATCCCCCGCAAGTTGCAGCGCCGCACCGGCTGAGCGCCCGCGCCCACCCGCCGGGTGGGCCGCTGCACGGCCAGTGCCCGCCAGCCCTTTTGCGGGCGGCCTGGCCGCACAGCCGCAGTGCCTGCCCCGGTTCGGCAGCGCTGCGCTGTGGCAGGCGCAAACGCCAGCACGTCACTGCACGCCCGGCGCAGTGTGGATGTACAACCTGTTTCATAACCCAGCAGTGGGAGGAACGCATGAGCAAGAGTGTCTTCATGCAGTTGGAAATGGCCGCTGGCCTGCGCGCCAGCTTCCAGCACGCGGCGGCGCGCGAACACCGCCCCGCCGCACAGGTGCTCCAGCGGTTGATGCGGGAGTATGTGGTGCGGCAATCATGTGTGGATGCCGACGCAGAGGCCGGGGCCTTCGACCTGGTCGAGCGGGCGGCAGGCGCGGTGGCCCTGGAGGGGGCGAGGGTGGCCACGTGTGAGCCGGAGGCGGCGCCGTGCTTTGAAGGCGGCGAGCGGGATCTGGAGGCAATGGTGGCTCGGCAGCTTGGGTGGCGGTGTTCGCCGTTTGGGATGGGGTGAGGGGCGGCGCCCGCTCTGCGTCTGACCGTTCATGTGGTGCGCCTGCCGAGTCGGTAGGCGTACCGCATCCGCCTTCATCGTAAGGCTGGCAGTTCACCGGGGCGCCGGCCTTGTCGGGTAGACGCCTGGCGCCCGGTTACTTCAAGCTGTTGCCGGCCTCAATGACAGGTGCAGGCATGACCAACTTCTCAATCGACTTCGTAAGCCCGCCGACCTTCGATTCCCTGGCAGTAGAGGTCTCTTTCCGCTCGCAGCTTCTTTGCCGCATCGATCGCGAGCGGAAGGATGGTGCGCTTGAAGTAGAGTTCTTTCACTTGGCCAGGGCGCTGAGGGATGAGGTCACCATGAAGTTCTCTCTGGCTGAGTTCCTTCAGGTCGTTGAGCACGCCTCGGCGGAGTTGCTGGCGATTCCACCGGCCTCTTTATCTCAAGAAGTACCTTGAAAGACCTAAGGTGGGTGTGTAGCGGCACCTGCGACGTTGTATCGGTTTGGCCAATCGTGCGCAGAAAATCAATGTACGATGCACAGAGTCAATAGGGCATGGCACGGAGCACGCGGCGTGATCTATGTGACGTGCCTCTTTGACCGAAACACAGTTTCTGCAAGATCAGATCCCTACTGTTCCGCTTCCTGAACTACGTTCTGTTGCGTAGGAAATATCTGATGCGGCTAAAAGTGTGAGCGCGTGCCTGTTCGGTTCGTGATCCTCATCAATAGGAGCCGCATTCCAAGTTGCTAGCCTTCCCGCCACATCAAAAGCCAAGGACCCGGCGTGGGGCGCATTGCAATTGTCGTAGGCGATAGCACCAGCAGTGGCGGCACAGTCCTCACGGGCTCGCCGTTCACCGACATCAACGGTATGGCCGTCGCTCGCGTGGGCGACAAGGCCTTCTGCCCGAAGCACCAAGGTGCGTTCCCCATCGTTACCGGAGACCCCACGTTCATCGTGGACGGCCAGGCGCTGGCCAGGCATGGCGACGCGCTGGCGTGCGGGTGCAAGGTGCTGGCGGTGAAGCAGAGCACGGTGTCGGTGGAGTCGGGCGGTGGTGGCGCGGCCAAAGGTGGGGGCGCAGCCGCAGCAAGCCCGGTGCCGCCCGCCGCCGGTTTCGTCGCCCAGGGCACCACCGCCAAGGCGCCCGCAAGCGCGCCGGTCAAGCAGGACATCCTGCTGCACTACCACTACGGCGACCTCGACCGCACCCCGGTGCGTGGCGTGGCCTACCAGGTGATGCTGCCCGACGACAGTATCCGCACCGGCCACCTGGACGACGAGGGCCGCGCGCGTATACCCGAGGTCACCGTTGGCCCGGTACAGATGGTGCAGGTGCTGTTCCAGCCTGACGAGCCCGACGAAGACAACGACCCCATCCTGGCCGCACGCGCGCGGCTGAAGGCGGCCTTGGACGCCATCGTCGCCCAGACCCGCACCGACATGGCCCCGGAATGGCAGCAGTGGGACAAGGCCGGCAACGCCATGCGCTGGGGCCTGCAGCGCGGCAACCAGGCGCTGGGCATGGGGCAGGGCACGTGGGACTACGTGGCCGGCACCGTGGAAACAGCGGTGGACATGGCCGTGCTCATGTACAAGGCCGACCGCGAACTGAAGGAGTGGACCCGCCTGCTGCTCACCGGCGACCGCGACGGCCTGGACCGCAAGATCGCCGCCCTGCGCGCCACCGGCGGCAAGGTCATGGATGCCGCCAGCGAGGCCAAGGAGCTGTTCAACCTGCTGATCGAGGACCCCGGCATCACCGAGATGCTGCCGTCCTTCGGCGTAGCTTGGTGGGAGGCAGTACCGCCCGACGAACAGGAGCGCATCGAGGCCCGCTTCAGCTCACAGATCATGGTGGACGTGGTGGTGTCCATCCTGCTGGCGGCCGTCACCGTGGAATTGGGCGGCGCCGGCGGCTTTGGCTATGCTGCGGCCAAGGCGGGCAACACGGCCGCCCGCGTGGGCAAGAAGCTGCTGCACCTGATGGAAGAGGTGGAGGACGCGTTCAAGGGCCTGGCCAAGGTGCTGAAGACGCGTAAGCGGCGTCAGGCCGATGGCAACCGCACGCCGGATGGTGGCAGGAAGATCGAGACCACGCGGCTGCCGAAGCGGATGCCGCGGAAGAAGTTGCCTTGTTTCAATACGCAGAAGCTGCCTGAGTCAAAATTCCCCGAAATGGATAGGCAGTTGAAGGGGCAGGAGGCGGGGCTCAACGATATGAGCGTTGAGGAGTACCTTAACGCTCGAAAGGCATTTGATCCTGACAACCGCGATCGCAAGGTTGCCGAGCGGGCCTGGACCAAGTACAGGAAAGCGCTAATTCAGAGGAAGAAGGAAACGTACGAGCGAGCTGGGGTGCCGGCCAAAGATGCCCTGCGTATGGCTAAGGAGGATGCAGAGAACACGCGCAAAGTAATGAACGCTCTGCACAATCCGGACCTCGTGGCTGGCGGCGCTGATGAGATTGCTGACTTTGGAGACGGGGAAGTCAATCAGACAATCGGAAGACAATGGGGAAATCCCAAGAAGGGTGAGACCTCGCGCATAGCTGAGTTAGACGCGGCAGCAGCGAGGGTTCCTACCGCCGAACGGGCGAATACCAAGATGAATGGTGGGTTGGAGCGATGCAAATGATTGATTTTGTCGATGACAGTTTTGAGTGTTTTTACAAAGACCAAGGCTTTGGGCCTGTGGTCCATTCGAAGCCCGTTCCGCCATCGAAGCTTGCCTACTACAGAGGCAAGGTGCCCGATCGGTTGCTCCAGTACTGGGCGGCCTACGGCTTCGCTGGCTATGGCGATGGTTTGTTCTGGCTGACAGATCCGGAGGAATACTCGGCCGTATTGGACGCATGGTTGGAGGGAACCAGTTTCCACGGCCAAGACCAGTACTACGTCATTGGCCGTAGCGCTTTCGGTGAATTGATAGTGTGGGGCACGCGGACCGGCCCTTGTATGAAGATCGTCTGTGCCTGGGCAATGATTTTCCCGCGTGCCGCGCCGCCACAACTCCCGCCCAGCGAAGCGGACTTCCTCATTGGTTCATGGATATCAGGAATCGAAAAAGAGGATCTGGACGAAACGGATGAAGATGACGAGCCACTCTTTGATCGTGCAGTCAGGCTGCTGGGCCCTTTGGCCAGCAACGAGATGTACGGATTCGTCCCTGCATTGAGAATGGGCGGGCCGTGCAGGATTGATCACTTGCAGAAGGTGTCAACTGTGGAGCACCTCGTCTTTCTAGCGAAGCTCGGCAAGCCAGAAGTCATGCGGGACATCGTTAAAGAGGTCGATGACCAAGGGCTACTGGATTAGTCGGGTGTATTTCGGAAATCACACTATAGATGTGCATGCCGTGCTGGTCCCCTCGGCGAATTTTCCGGTCGTGTATGCAAGCTGTACAGTTAATGATGGGCTGCATTGGTGTAAATAATGTATATGGTCGATGAAGGATTCGAGTCCTTTTACAATGATGAAGGCTTCGGGCCAATAGTTGATACGCGTCCGGTGCCATCTCACAAGCTCGACCACTACAGAGGGAAGCTACCCGACAGGTTGCTCCAGTATTGGAGGGCATATGGGTTTGCGGGCTATGGCAGTGGGCTGTTCTGGATGACTGATCCTGATGACTATTCAGAAGTGCTCAATGCTTGGCTTTATGGAACGAACTTCCACCGAAAAGATGAATACTATGTCATCGGCCGAACTGCGTTTGGGAAACTTGTTGTATGGGGCACGAAGAGCGGGCCAAGTCTGACTATTGTCACCAACATGGCGATGATATTCCCATCTGACAAGTACGATCGCATAAAGGATGGATACGCTGACAGTATGATTTCAAACTGGTTGGCTGCTACCAGGCGCAGCAGCTTGGACGAGGATGATGACGACGACCGCCCGTTGTTTGAGCGTGCGCTCAAAGCGCTCGGACCATTGGCGGAGGATGAAATGTACGGATTCGTGCCGGCACTTGGCATGGGTGGGCCTGCCCGCCTGGATCACTTGAAGAAAGTGAAGGCGGTCGAGCACCTGATCTTCTTGGCACAGTTGGGTGATCCAAAGATCATGTTGGATATCGTGAAGGAGGCAAAGGATAGAGGGCTCTGGAAGTAATGAGTCGTCCGCACAAGCCAAACAGGCTGATAATCGACGAAGACTCTGAGTGCTCCCTGTCAAGAATCCGTTCGGGTCGCGATCGTACGGCATTGCCGACAACGCAGACGGACTCTTCTGGATGACAGATCCTGACGAGTGCGCCAATGTGCTCAATGTTTGGCGCAAAGGCACTGAGTTCTAGGGCAGGGGCGCGCACTCCGCCACCCGTTGGCTATGGACTTACAACCACGAGCGCCCAAACATGGCGCTAGGCGGCATCACCCCAATGCAGAAACCTGCACTGGCGGCATAGTTCCACTTTGGGCGACTGCTAAAGCCCGGGGGATTGCCATGCAAGACGAAAACGAAGACGAAGATTTCGAAGGCAAGTACTGGTACGGCGAAGTCGGCTACACCCTGCGCCGTAGCCGCTGGGAACGGGAGCGCGGCACACCCGAGGAAGAAGGCTTGGTCGCTTTCGTCGCGTCGGGTTGCTCGATCGAGGACATTACCGAACGACTCTACTATGAGTTGCTGGCGAGGCATC
>NZ_QAIW01000174.1:0-6612 GCF_003061285.1 Stenotrophomonas sp. HMWF003
TTTCGATGGGGCTCGGGGGGCGCGGGGGGCCCGGAACGGCCCTGGAAGCAGGGCGTGGGTGGTGATTTTAGCGCCAATCGGGCCTGTCGCTGAAATCAACCCTCAAGTTGGCACGTTTTCTGCAGATAACCCAATAGCACCCAGGCTGGCAGGCGCCGTTTGGCGCTACGGACCGGAATTGGAACAGGGGCCGGTCCATGCGCAGCCAGGGGAAGCAGAAGGGCCGGCAGTCGGGGGACTGCCGGCCCTGTTTTTTTGCGCCCATGCCACGATCCAAAAACAGAAGGCCCCGCCATGGCGGGGCCTTCTGCGTTGTAGGTGCCGACATCCGACAGGGCCGGAACAGGGGGGATCCAGAGAATCCCGGCGGATATCGACATAGAGCTGGATGTGACGTGCCGTGTCGCTTTTGTCACTTTGCGACCGAGGCCGTCACCACCCGCCTAGATTGAACCGGGTAGGTGGTGAAAATCAAGATGGATCAGGGCTCAACTGTGCGCTGGTTCAAATTGTTCATGTTCCGCCACGGCGAACCGTTGGACCGCTGGGCCGGGCGCGGGGCCTGGGCAGGGCGTGCCTGCGGCGGCGGCGACGGACGCTGCTGCTGCTGAGGCGGCCGACCGCCCACCGAATCCATGTTCCGCCACGGCGAGCCGCCGTTGTACGACGGGCGCGGGCGATCCGGGCGATCCGGCCGCACCGGCGGATTGCCCCCGTTGCCCGGACGCGGCGGCGGGCGGTGGTTGTGCGGGGGGCGATAGTTCGGATACGGGCGGTAATACGGGTTGCCGTAGCCATAGCCACCCCCGTAGTACCCGCCACCGTAGTAGCCGGGGCCGTAACCGGACGGGTACCCATAGGGATAGCGGTACTCCACCGACGGCGCGCCGTGGTAGTAACCGCTGCCGGCACCACCGCCGACATAGTCGTAGGTGGCGCAGCCGGACAGGGCCAACAGCAGGCCACCGGCGAACATCAGGCGCATTTTCATGATGGGTTCCCCCCGAGGGTATGCGGCCAGCTTCGGCCCGGCGCATTGAATCGGCCCTTAACTCCGGCCCGATCCGCTGAATGATTGCCATCGTGTCACGTTCAGCCGGGGCGGTGCGAACCGGGGCCATACGTTAATCTTGCGTCATGAGCGATTCACCCTTGCCCTGTGTCGACGACCTGCTGGCGGCCGCCGCACGCATTGCCCCGCATGCCAGCGTGACCCCGGTGCTGCAGTCGCGCGCGCTGGACGGGTTGGCGGGGGCGTCGCTGCTGTTCAAGGCCGAGCACCTGCAGCGCGGCGGGGCCTTCAAGTTCCGGGGGGCCTGCAACGCGGTGTGGTCGCTGGACCCGGACCAGGCCGCGCGCGGCGTGGTCACCCATTCCTCGGGCAACCACGGTGCCGCGCTGGCGCTGGCCGCCCGGACCCGCGGCATCGCGTGCAACGTGGTGGTGCCGCAGGGCGCGGTAGGCGCCAAGCTGGCCAACATCGCCCGGCACGGCGCCACCGTGTGGCGCTGCGAGGCCAGCATCGCCGCGCGTGAAGCCATGTGCGCGCAGGTGCAGGCCCAGACCGGCGCCAGCCTGGTGCACCCCTATGCCGACCCGCGGGTCATCGCCGGGCAGGGCACGGCGGCGCTGGAGCTGCTGCGCAGCCACGGCCCGTTCGACGTGCTGGTGGTGCCGGTGGGCGGCGGCGGGCTGGCATCGGGCACGCGGCTTGCGCTGCAGGCGCTGGCACCGCAGACCCGGCTGGTGCTGGCCGAGCCGGAGGGCGCGGCCGATACCGCGCGCTCGCTGGCGGCCGGCGAACGCCGCATCGATTTCACCCCGGACACGCTGTGCGATGGCCTGCGCACCACCCTGGGTGCACCGAACTTCGCGCTGCTGCACGGCGCGGCCGAGGTCGTCACCGTGGCCGATACCGCCACCGTGGCGGCCATGCGCCTGCTCTGGCAGGTGCTCAAGCAGGTGGTGGAGCCGTCCTCGGCGATCACGCTGGCGGCCATCCTCGCCGCACCGGAGCGGTTTGCCGGGCAGCGGGTGGGCGTGGTGCTGTCGGGCGGCAATGTCGACCTGGATGCCTTGCCGTGGGCGCGCGCATGAGCCGCCGTGCCGGGGTCGGGCTGCTGGGGTGGGTGTGGCGGCTGTGCATTCTGCTGGTGGCCTGGCTGCTGGGCGTCACCGCGTGGATCGTGTGGGTGGGCGAGCGCGACCAGGCGGCCAAGGCCGACGCGATCATCGTGCTGGGCGCGGCCGCGTATGACGCCAAGCCGTCACCGGTGTTTGAGGAACGCATCCGCCATGGCCTGGACCTGTACGAGGCCGGCTATGCGCCGCTGCTGATCTTCACCGGCGGCTACGGTGGTACCGGCGCGCGCTTCTCCGAATCGCAGGTGGCGCGCCGCTATGCGCTCAAGCAGGGGATTCCGGACGAGGCGATCCTGATCGAGACCGCCTCGCGCACCACCCGCCAGAACCTGATCGAGGCGCGGCGGCTGATGCAGCAGCGCAGGCTGCACCGGGTGATCATCGTCAGCGACCCGCTGCACATGGCGCGCGCGCTGCGGCTGGCGCGCGAGCTGGGCATCGATGCGCTGGCCTCGTCCACGCCGAGCACGCGCTTCCGCAGCTTCCACACCAGCTGGAAATTCCTGGTGCAGGAGATCTATTTCTTCCACCGGGACCTGTTCCCGGCGTAGAGCGGGGCTCTGCCCCGCTGATGGCATGTCGCAGCGTCGTAGAGCGGGGCTCTGCCCCGCTGATGTGATGATGGTATTTCGCAGCGGGGCAGAGCCCCGCTCTACGGGGTGCGGCGGCGGATCGGGATGGCCGATACCGGCACGCTGGCCACGTCGTGGCCCTGTTCGCGGATCGGGGCGCCGGCTTCGGGGGCCCAGGCATGGGCGTAGATCACTTCCCAGCTGCTGGGCAGCTTGCCGTCTTCGCGGCGCAGCGGCTCGTAGGCGGCGCGGGCGGCGGCGAAGCGGCCGCGGCCGGTGAGCGTGTGGCGGCGGTCATGGCGCGCGTTGGTGGCACCGATGGCCTGCAGCTCGCGCATCAGCGCGGTCATGTCGTCGTAGGTGAGGGTGAACAGGTCGCGGTCCAGCACCGGGTCGCGGAAGCCGGCCATCATCAGCGCGTCGCCGAACTGCGCGATCGGCGCGAAGCGGCTCACGTGCGGCACGGCGTCGGCCTGGGTGAAGGCGTCGCGCAGTTCGATCAGCGTTTCCGGGCCGAAGGTGGAGCACAACAGCAGCCCACCCGGCTTGAGCACGCGGCGGAACCCGGCGAACACCGCCGGCAGGTCCTCGACCCACTGCAAGCACAGGTTGCTGTAGATCACATCCACGCTCTGGTCCAGCAACGGCAGCGCCTGCGCATCGGCGCATACGCGGGTGAACGGCTTCCACCAGCCGGCCTGCTTCTTGGCCTCGCGCAGCATTGGTTCGGCCAGGTCCAGCGCGATCACCTGCGCCTTGGGCCAGCGCTTCTTCATCGCCGCGGTGGCGTGGCCGGTGCCGCTGCCCACGTCCAGCACGACCTGCGGCTGGCGGTCTTCCAGGTAGTCCAGCGATTCCAGCAGGCGTTTTTCCACCTCGCGCTGCAGCGCGGCGGCGGCGTCGTAGCTGGCGGCGGCACGCGAGAACGCGCGGCGGACGTGGCGGGGATCGAAGCTGGACGTCATGGAAGGCTCACTGCGAAAACAAGGGTGCGAAGGTCAGAACGTGCCCGGGTAGGCGCCGCCGTCGATCAGCAGGTTCTGCCCGGTGATGTAGCCGGCGTGCGCGCTGCACAGGAAGGCGCAGGCGGCGCCGAACTCATCGGCGGTGCCGAAGCGACCGGCCGGGATGTGGGTGCGCTTGCGCTCGGCGATCTGGCCGGCGTCGATGCCCTGCTGCTGGGCCAGGTAGGCGAAGTTGCCGCGCAGGCGGTCGGTGTCGAACTGGCCGGGCAGCAGGTTGTTGAGGGTGACGTTGTGGGCCACGGTCTTGCGGGCCAGGCCGGCGACGAAGCCGGTGAGCCCCGAGCGCGCGCCGTTGGACAGCCCCAGGATGTCGATGGGCGCCTTCACCGAGGAGGAGGTGATGTTGACCACGCGGCCAAAGCCGCGCTCGATCATGCCATCCACGGTGGCGCGGATCAGTTCGATCGGGGCCAGCATGTTGGCATCCAGCGCGGCGATCCAGTCGTCGCGGGTGAACTGGCGGAAATCTCCGGCGGGTGGGCCGCCGGCGTTGTTGACCAGGATGTCGACCTGCGGGCAGGCGGCCAGGGCCGCATCGCGGCCGGCCACGGTGGTGATGTCGGCAACCACGCCGACCACCTTGCGTGCGCCGGGCAGCGCCTGCAGTTCCAGTACCGCGCGGTCGAGCACGTCTTCACCGCGCGCGGCCACCACGACGTTCACGCCCTCGCGCACCAGTGCACGGGCGCAGCCCAGGCCCAGGCCCTTGCTGGCGGCACAGACCAGCGCCCAGCGACCGGCGATTCCAAGATCCATGGGTCACTCCTGCAGTGAAAGATGGGCGTACATGATCGGCGATGCGCGCGGTGGATGGGTCAGGGAAGGCCGGCAACGAAGTGTTGCAGCTGCGTGGCCACCGCGTCGGTGTGGCCCAGGAACGGCGCATGGCCACCCTGGGCGATCACATGCGCCTGCGCGCCCGGCGCCAACGTGGCAGCGGCCTGCATGGCGCGCGCGGACACCAGCCGGTCGCGCGCGCCGGCCAGCCACAGACTCGGCTTGCCCAGCCCGGCCAGGGCGCCGCGCAGGTCGCTGTTCTCGAGCAGGCGCAGCCCTTCCTGCAGCGCACGCGCGGCCGGTTCACCGCGCGCGATGAGCATCTCGCGCAGCGTGCGCAGTTCCTGCCGGGCATGCTCGGAGCCCATCGCATCCAGGGCGAGGAAACGCTCCAGGGTGCCGCGGTAGTCCTGCGCCAGGTCCTGCCCGAACTGTTCGAACACCGCCGGCTCCACCGCGTGCGGCCAGTCGTCGCCGCGCACGAAACGCGGGGTCGCGGCGATCATCACCACCGCGCGCACCTGCGGCAGCGTGGCGGCGGCATGCAGGGCGAACAGCCCACCCAGCGACCACCCGCACCATACGGCCGGTGGCGTGGCGGCGGCGATGGCGTTGACCACGTGGGGCAGCCGCAGCGGCGTGGGATCGTCGTGGCTGAAGCCATGGCCGGGCAGGTCCACCAGGTGCAGTTGGTACTGCGCGGCCAGGCGGTCCACCAGGGGCGCGAACACGCCCCCATGCAGTGCCCAGCCATGGATGAGCACCAGCGCCGGCCCGCTGCCGACCACCTCGATATGCAGGCTCACAGCACCGGGCTCACGCGCTCAGTGCATCCAGCGACTGCTGGCGCAGCACGGTATCGCGCGCGTGCCCGATCGCGTCGGTAAGCGCGCGCACCTGCGCCGGGGTGTGCAGCGCCGACAAGGTCACGCGCAGGCGCGCCTTCCCTTCGGGCACGGTGGGCGGACGGATCGCGCTGACCAGGAAGCCGGAGGCTTCCAGTGCGGCCGACAACGCCATCACGGTGGACTCGGCGCCGCACAGCAACGGCTGGATCGGCGTATCCGACGGCATCAGTTCCAACCCGTGCTGGCGCGCACCGGCACGGAACACGGCGATCAGCTCGCCGAGTTTTTCGCGTCGCCAGTCGTCACGCCGGGCCAGTTTCACCGCCGCCAGCGATGCGGCCGCCTGTGCCGGCGACACCGCCGTGGTGTAGATGTACGGGCGTGCGGTTTCGGCCAGGTGCTGGATCAGGGCCTCATCGCCCAGCACCACCGCGCCACTGCCACCCAGCGCCTTGCCCAGGGTGGCCAGCTGCAGCGGCACGTCGGCCACGCCCAGGCCGGCATCGGCCACGCAGCCGCGGCCGTGTTCGCCGACCACGCCGATGCCATGCGCGTCGTCCACGTACAACAGCGCTTCCTGCATGCGCGCCACCAGCGACAGCGAGCGCAGCGGGGCGATGTCGCCGTCCATGCTGAACACGCCATCGGTGACCAGCATCGCCGCGCCGTCGGGCGCGTGCTTCAACTGACGCAGTGCGCCTTCGGTGTCCAGGTGCGGGTAGCGGCGCAGCCGGCAGCCGGCCAGGCGCGTGGCGTCGAGCAGGCTGGCGTGGTTGAGCCGGTCCTGCACGCACACATCGTCTTCTTCGCTGAGCAATGCCTGCTGCACCGCCAGGTTGGCGGCAAAGCCGCTGCCGAACAGCAGGGCGCGCGGGTAGCCGAGCCACTCGGCCATTTCCCGCTCCAGCGCGTCATGCAGCGCATGGTGGCCGCAGATCAGGTGCGAGGCGGTGGCACCGGCGCCGTCGCGCGCGGCGGCGTCCTGCAGCGCGCTGACCACCCCGAACTGTTGCGACAGCCCCAGGTAGTCATTGCTGCAGAAGCCGGTGAGCCATTGGCCGTCGATCTCCAGCCGCACGCCGTCGCGACGGGTCACCGTGCGGCGCACACGGATGCGGCCCTGCGCGTCGCGGAGCTTGCGCTGGGCCTGGATGCGGTCGTGCAGGTCGGGGCGGGCCATGGTCGTCGGCTGGCATGGATGGGCGGTTAGCGTACCCGGTTGGCGGGCGCGGCGCTCTGCCCCGGGGG
>NZ_QAIW01000175.1:0-2846 GCF_003061285.1 Stenotrophomonas sp. HMWF003
GCCCCCGGCTGCCGCATCCGGCACACCGGCCAGGCCCCGCAGGCTGGCGGCGCTGGGGTAGGCTGCGCGCTCTGCCAGGGATTTGCAGGTCCGGATCGTGTCGACAGCAACATGGAAGGGGCCGCTGCTGGCCAGCCTGGTGGCGTGGGCCGGGACCGGCACCGCCGTGCAGGCGCAGGAGACAACCCGCGGGGCGGCCGACGCGGCGGTGCAGGGCGTGGAGATCGCGGCAGTGCCGGTGGCGGTGGATGCCGCCCGCGGGGCCAGCGCACCGGCCGATGCCGAGGGGTCCAGCAGTGACGACCTCGAGCAGCGCGCCTACCAGGCCTACGAAGACGAGGATTGGCCCGAAGCCAGCCGGCTGATCGCGCAGGCCATCGCGCTGGCGCCCGACCAGGCCGGCCTGTACCGCCTGAAGGCCTACATCGCCGCAGCGACCGGCGACGACGCCGGGGTTCTGTCGGCGGCCGCGCAGGCGCTGCAGCGCGATCCCGGCGATGCCGAAAGCCTGCAGCTGCGTGGCAGTGCGCGGGCCAGGGCGGGCGATGCGCAGGGGGCGTTGGCCGACTATGCCGCAGCCTTGCAGGCGGGCTGGCATACCAGCGGCTTCTTCCGCAATTACCTGTACGTGCTCAACCAGCAGCAGGCCAACGCGCGCATGCTGGAGGTCTACGCGGCCTACGAGGACGCCTACCGCCGCGACCCGGAGGGGACCGGGCTGCACCCGGACATTCCCTTCCATGCCGCGCAGGCGTATCAGCACCTGGGCCAGCCGCGGCGCGCGCTGGCCCTGCTGGACCAGGCCATCGCGCAATCACCGCAGGTGGCCGGCTATTACGGCAACCGCGCGCTGGCCCAGCACGCGCTGGGTCGCTCCAGCCAGTCGCTGGCCGACGATGCCCGGGCCATGCAGCTGGACCCCACCGAGCCGCTGTATCCGTACAACCGCGGCGTGACCCGGTTGGACATGGGCGACGCGGCCGGGGCGCTGCAGGACTTCAAGGCCGCCGTCGCGCTGGGCAAGGACGACGCCGACACCTGGCTCAACATCGGTGTGGTCCAGGAACGGCTGGGCCACACGCGCGAGGCGCTGGCCGCCTACGACCGGGCGCTGGCCAAGGCACCGGGCAATGCGAAGGCGCTGACCAACCGCCTGTCGCTGCTGGGCAAGGCGGGCAAGGGCGATGCCGCGGCGGTAGCCGCGCAGGCGGCCAGCCTGCCCACCGAAAACCAGGCGCAGCTGCTGTTCAACCAGGGCCAGGCGCAGACCCGGGCAGGGCAGTGGCAGGCCGCTGCGGATCTGTTCGCGCAGGCGGTGCGGCTGGATCCCGGCCTGGACACCGCCTGGCTCAACCTGGGCGTGGCGCAGGCCCGGCTGGGTCAGCACCAGCGGGCACTGGACACCTTCAACGACTACATCCAGCGCGCCCCGCTCAAGACCCTGGGCCTGCTCAACCGCGCCAACGTGCTCCACGAACTGGGTGACGACGGCGCGGCCGAGCAGGACCTGCTGCGCGCCGCGCAACTGGAGCCGGGCAACCTCGACATCCAGCAGCGCCTGGCCAGCCACTACAGCCGCACCGGGCAGACCGACAAGGCGCGGCGCTACTACGCCCAGCTGGTGAAGCTGCCCGGCAACCTGTCGCCCGACGCCTTCATCAACTACGCGGCGATGCTGCTGCAGCTGGGCGATAGCCGCGAGGCGGCGGTGGTGGCTGCCAACGGCGTGGCCCGTTTTCCCGACGACTACGGCCTGCGCGTGAACCTGGGCAATGCGTTGGGCGACAGCGGCCAGCACCCGCAGGCGGTGGAGGCCTACCGCGCGGCGATGCGGTTGCAACCCGCGCGCCTGGATGCGCACTACAACCTGGGCAACCTGTACCTGCAGCAGCTCAAGCAGCCGCGCAAGGCCGTGCAGGAATACCGCACCGCGTTGAAGCTGCAGGGCGATCCTGCGTTGGACGCGTCCGGCCAGCGCGAACAGCGCATGGACATCCACCTCAACCTGGCCAGCGCACTGGCCGACACCGGCGACACGGACGCCGCGCGCGGCGGACTGCAGGCCGCCATCGATGACGCGCCGGACGACTACCGGCCGTGGTTCAACCGCGCCGCGATGGCCCTGTCGGCCGGCAACCCGGCGGCGGCCACGCCCGACTTCGAGGCGGCGTGGCTGCGCCTGGATGCACTGCAACGCGCGCAGGCGCAGCCTGACCCGGCGCTGCAGGAACATGCCGGTTACGTGTTGTTCCACCTGGGCCGCACCGGCGAGGCGGCCATCCGCATGCAGCAGGTGCTGCAGGCGCAGCCGGACAACATCGATGCGCAGCGCAACTATGGCTACATGCTGCTGGACCTGGGCCGGCCGCAGGATGCGAAACAGTTGTTCGACCAGGCCTTCACCCGCGAGCCGGACGAGGTGGACGGCTGGCTGGGCATGCTGGCCTGCGCCATGCTCGACAGCGACCCGGCGCAGCTGGGCCGGCTGAAGCGCCAGTTCGACCAGCGCTTCGACAGACGCTACGTGCTCACCGCCGGGCTGCCGGCGCAGTTGATGCGCAGCGAAGGCTACTGGTACTCCGACCGCTTTCTGCAGCTATGGCGGCAGCTGCTGGTGGCCGAGTGAGTCGATCGCGTCGGCAGGCGTTTCCCAGCATCGGCGTGGACAGGTAGATTAGCGAACGTCAGGAGGACGGTACGGCATGTCGATCTATGCATTGAAGGGGCGCTTCCAGGATCTGCTGCGCCCGGGCGTACGCGGTCTTTACCGCGCAGGCATCACCGCCAATACGGTCACGGTGCTGGCCGCCGTGGTGTCGTTGCTGGTGGCCGCCGCCGTGTGGCGG
>NZ_QAIW01000175.1:2916-7333 GCF_003061285.1 Stenotrophomonas sp. HMWF003
TCGGCCAGCAGTCGCGCCTGGGCGCATATCTCAACGAGTTGTGCGACATCGTCGCCGACGCCGCGCTCTACCTCAGCCTGCTCAGCCTGCCGGGGGTGAATCCCACCGCGTTGTGGGCGCTGACGTGGATGGCCGCGGTTTGCGAGTACGCTGGCGTCCTGGGCGTGATGGTGGGGGCCAGCCGGCGCTATGACGGGCCGATGGGCAAGAGCGACCGGGCGTTCGTGATCGGCCTGATCGGCGTGCTGCTGGCGCCGGGCTGGATCGACGGCGCCATCGTGGGAGGGATCGCGTGGGCAGCGGCCGCACTTTGCGTGCTGACCAGCTGGCGGCGCGTTCGACAAGGATTGGCGGAGATCGGCTGATGTGGCCGGATCCCGTCGGATGCATAACGGAGTGATGCATGCGCGCACAGCAGGACCTGCAGTTCCACAGTTTCGATGGCCAGCCGCTGTTCTACCGGCACTGGTCGGCCAGCGGGTTGGCGCCCACGCGCCGTGCAGTGGTGCTGCTGCATCGCGGGCATGAGCATTCCGGCCGGGTGGCCCACCTGGCCGATGAGCTGGACCTGCCCGACACCGATGTATTCGCCTGGGATGCGCGCGGCAACGGCCAGTCGCCGGGCGAGCGTGGCGATGCGCCGGGGTTCGAGGCGCTGGTGCGCGACCTGGACAGCTTCATCGCCCACATCGGCCAGCAGCATGGCATCGCCGTGCAGGACATCGCGATCATCGCCCAGAGCGTGGGGGCGGTGGTCGCCGCCACCTGGGTGCACGACTACGCGCCGCCGCTGCGCGCGCTGGTGCTCGCCTCGCCTGCGTTCAAGGTCAAGCTGTACGTGCCGTTGGCGGTGCCCGGCCTGAAACTGATGCAGAAGCTGCGCGGCAACTTCTTCGTCAACAGCTACGTCAAGCCACAATGGCTCACCCATGACCCGGAGCGGGTGGAGAGTTACCGCACCGATCCGTTGATCACCCGGCCGATCTCGGTGCGCGTGCTGCTGGGCCTGTACGAAGCCGCCGATCGCGTGGTGGGCGATGCGCAGGCCATCACCGTGCCGACCCAGCTGCTGGTGTCCGGGTCGGACTTCGTGGTGCACCGCGCGCCGCAGGACCGCTTCTACGAGCGGTTGTCCTCGCCGATCAAGGAACGCCACCTGTTGCCGGGCTTCTTCCACGACACCCTGGGCGAGCGCGACCGTGCGCCGGCCATCGCGGCCATCCGCCGCTTTGTCACCGAGCGGTTCGAGCAGCCGCTGGTGCGGCCCAGCCTGCGCGATGCGCACCGGCACGGCCCCACGTTCGACGAGGCGGAAATCCTGTCCTGGCCGCCGCAGCGCAACAGCGCCAAGGACCTGTACTGGCGCTTCACCCGGGCCGGCCTGCGCTTCGGCGGCACGCTGTCCGAAGGCATCGCGCTGGGTCTGGAAAGCGGCTTCGATTCGGGCAGCACGCTGGACTACATCTACCGCGACCAGGCGCGCGGGAGTGGCCCGCTGGGCCGCATGATCGACCGCAACTACCTGGACGCGATCGGCTGGCGCGGCATCCGCATCCGCCGCACCCACGTGCGCGAGCTGCTGCAACTGGCCGCACTGCACCTGCATGGCGAAGGGCGCCCGGTGCGTGTGCTGGACGTGGCCGCCGGGCATGGCCGCTACGTGCTGGACGCGCTGGCGCAGGGCGAACAACGCGCCGATGCGATCACCCTGCGCGACTTCAGCGAACGCAACGTCATCGACGGGCGCAGGCTCATCAGCGAATTCGGTGCCGATGACATCGCCACCTTCGAACAAGGCGATGCGTTCGATGCGGCCTCGGTGGCGGCACTGCCGGTGGCGCCCACGCTGTCCACGGTGTCGGGGCTGTACGAGCTGTTCGCCGACAACGATGCGGTGCTGCGCTCGCTGCAGGGCATCGCCGCGGCCATGCGCGAAGGCGGCTACCTGGTCTACACCGGGCAGCCGTGGCACCCGCAGCTGGAGTTCATCGCGCGTGCGCTGACCAGCCACCGCGAAGGCGCGGCCTGGGTGATGCGCCGGCGTACCCAGCAGGAAATGGATGAACTGGTGCGCCTGGCCGGGTTCGAGAAGGTCACCCAGCGCATCGACCGCTTCGGCATCTTCACCGTGTCGCTGGCGCGCCGGGTGCTGCCGTGACCGAGGGCGTGCGGCCCTGGCGCCGCGCCCTGCTGTGGCTGGCCCTGCTGGGGCCGTTCTTCTTCCTCAGCTATGGCCTGGCCAACGCGATGGCCGGGCGCCTGTCCTACGTGCCGTCCATCGTGTTCGACTGGGAAGCGGCCATTCCGTTCCAGCCGTGGACCATCGTGCCGTACTGGTCCATCGACCTGTTCTACGTGGCCTCGTTCTTCATCTGCACCCAGCGCGCCGAACTGGACATGCATGCGCGCCGGCTGCTCACTGCGCAGCTGTTGTCGGTGGCGTGTTTCCTGCTCTGGCCGCTGCGCTTCAGCCTGGAACGCCCGGAAACGTCCGGCGTGTTCGGCTGGCTGTTCGATGTGCTGCTGGGCTTCGACAAGCCGTTCAACCAGGCGCCCTCGCTGCACATCGTGCTGCTGGTGGTGCTGTGGGTGCGCTTTCAGCAGCACCTGCGTGGGTGGTGGCGCGCGGCCCTGCACGTGTGGTTCGCGCTGATCGGCATTTCAGTGCTGACCACCTGGCAGCACCACTTCGTGGACGTGCCCACCGGCGTGGCCGTGGGCTGGCTGTGCGTGTGGCTGTGGCCGGCGCACGGGCGCTCGCCGTTGGCCCACTGGCAGTGGGCGCAGGACGGCACGCGTTGGCGGTTGGCGATGCTGTACGGATTGGGCAGCGCGTTGTGCGCGTCGCTGGCGCTCACCTTCAGCGGCTGGGTGCTGTGGCTGGGCTGGCCGGCGTTGTCGCTGGCGCTGGTGGCGCTGGGCTACGCCGCGGTGGGCACGGCGGTATTCCAGAAGCAGGAAGACGGCCGGCTGAGCATGGCCACGCGCTGGTTGCTGGCCCCGTACCTGCTGGCCGCCTGGTTGAACTCGCGCTGGTGGACCCGCCGTGCGCCGCAGCCGCAGCTGGTGATCGACGGCGTGTGGCTGGGACGCATGCCGGCGGCGGGCGCGTCCTTGCCGATGTCGACCGTGGTGGATGTGTGCGCCGAACTGCCCTTCGCGGGCCAGGTGCGGCACTACCGCAGCGTGCCGATGCTGGACCTGGCCACCCCCACCGCGCACGACCTGCAACGCGCCGCCGAGGCCATTGCACACGGCCATCGTCGTGGCGAAGTACTGGTGTGCTGCGCGCTGGGGTATTCGCGCAGCGCAGCGGCCGTGGCCACCTGGCTGTGCCGCAGCGGACACGCCGACAGTGCCGACGCGGCGATCCGCCTGCTGCAGCTGGATTGCCCGCACATCGTGCTGCATGACCGGCACCGCGATGCGATTGAACAGGCCGTGCGCGACGCCGCGGCGGCCAACGGAAGCACACAGGTGAGCGCATGAGCATGCTGTTCCAGTTGCGGGTCATGACCGCCGTGCTGCGCCAGGCCCGCATGGCCACCGGCCTGTCGGTGTTGCTGGCCGGTGCAGCGTTGGCGCTGCTGTGCCTGTCGATGCCGCCGCTGGCCGTGGCAGTGCCTGCCTTGGTATCGCTGCTGGCCGGCGCGGTGCAGGCCTACTACGCCACCCGGGTCAGCTTCGATGCGGCATTGCTGGAGGCGTTGCAGGTCAGCCATCCCGACGCCGCGCCCGGGGTGATCGATGACGTGCTGCAGAAGCTGGGGCTGCGCGAGGCGACCACCGCCACGCGCGGCTGGCAGCCGCGCTGGCAGGGCATGCGCCGTCTGCTGCGCTGGCAGCTGCTGGCGCTTGGCGCGCAGGCGCTGTGCCTGCTGGGCGCGCTGGTAGTGAAGACGTTGCCGTGATGACACCACCGCCCCCCGCCCGGATGACTGCCCATGCTTGCTGACCTCATCGCGCGCGGCTGCAGCTTTGCCATCCGCGCGCTCACCGGGGCGCGCGCGCTGTGGCAGGGCTGCGCCCCGTCCAGCGACCACCGCGTGTACTACGGCAACCACGCCAGCCACGGGGATTTCGTGCTGATATGGTCGGCGCTGCCGATCACCCTGCGCCGCCAGGTGCGGCCGGTGGCGGCGGCCGACTACTGGCAGCGCGATGGCCTGCGCCGCTACCTGATCCACGCGGTGTTCAACGGCGTGCTGATCGAGCGCGACGCGGCCAAGCGCCATGAAGACCCGATCGCCTGCCTGTGCCAGGCCGTGGATGAAGGCAACTCGCTGATCCTGTTCCCGGAAGGCACGCGCAATCCCGACGAGGGCGTGCTGCCGTTCAAGAGCGGCATCTACCACCTGGCCCGGCAGCGTCCGGAACTGGAGTTCGTGCCGGTGTGGATCGACAACCTCAAGCGGGT
>NZ_QAIW01000176.1:0-7119 GCF_003061285.1 Stenotrophomonas sp. HMWF003
GTGCAGGAGCGTGCATTCTCCCCCGAGGCGCCGGTCGCGCGGGTGCCTGGGAGCGCGGGGTTCGGTTCCGGCCCAGGGGGTGCCCTCGGGCAACGTTCATTCCAAGCAGGTAAACTATTGATTGCGCTGGCAATGCCAGCAGTATCCGACGCTCCGCCCGATGACCCTGCCCGCTACCGACGCCGCCGCGCGTTATGCCGCCTCCCTGCGCCTGTCCGTCGCCCCGATGATGGACTGGACGGACCGCCATTGCCGGGTGTTCCACCGGCTGCTGGCCCCGGGTGCGCGGCTGTACACCGAGATGGTGCACGCCAACGCGGTGATCCACGGCGACCGTGAGCGCCTGCTCGGCTTCGACGGCAGCGAGCATCCGCTGGCCCTGCAGCTGGGCGGCAGCGACCCGGCGCTGCTGGCCGAGGCCGCGCGCATCGCCCAAGACTGGGGCTATGACGAGGTCAACCTCAACTGCGGCTGCCCGTCCGACCGGGTCCAGGCCGGGCGCTTCGGCGCCTGCCTGATGCGCGAGCCGGCGCTGGTGGCCGAGTGCGTGGGGGCCATGGTGGCGGCGGTGGACATCCCGGTCACGGTGAAGTGCCGACTGGGCGTGGATGAAGACAACGACTACGAAACCTTCCGCAACTTCGTCGATCAGTCTGCCAACGCCGGCAGTGCGATGTTCATCGTGCACGCCCGCAACGCGTGGCTGAAGGGGCTGTCGCCGAAGGAAAACCGCGAAGTGCCGCCGCTGCGCTACGACTGGGCCCACCGGCTCAAGGCCGACCGCCCGGCGCTGCAGGTCGTGCTCAACGGCGGCCTGGCCACGGTGGAGGCGGCGCAGGCGCAGCTGCCGGCGCTGGACGGGGTGATGCTGGGCCGTGCGGCCTACCACGACCCCTACGTGCTGCATCAGCTGGAGGCCGCCCAGACCGGTGCGCCGCTGCAGCCGCGCGAGGCACTGCTGCGCGCCATGCGCCCGTACATCGAGGCGCAACTGGGCCGTGGCCTGGCGCTGAAGCACATCACCCGCCACCTGCTCGGCCTGTTCCACGGCCAGCCCGGCGGACGCGCGTTCCGGCAGGTGCTGAGTGAGGGCGCGCACCGCGCAGGCGCGGATTGGGGGGTGATCGAGCAGGCGCTGGCAGTGACCCGCGCCCAGGCCGAACGCGTCGCTGCGTGAGGGGCGTCACCTTGTCGGCTTGACAAGGCACCCACTTTAGCCGCCAATGTTCACTTAGATGAACGGCGCCGAGGTGCGACCTGAAAAGTTCAGACCGGATTCACTGCGTAAAACCAAGAATTCGCTAAAGATTCGTAAAGCACCGGCCCAGGTCGGCGGCTCCGATTCACAACTTTTGAACGTTTCGCTGCGCTCCGCTAGGATCAAACCGATGCTCTCCGTGACCCGCCAACGCCGTCTTGCTGTCCTCGCCCTGCTGGCGACGGGCGCCGCTGCCTCCATCGGCAGTGTGTCGGCGCAGGAACCGACCCCGGATCCGGCACGCGGCGAAGTCATGGTCCGGTCCGCACGCGGGGCAGCGCCGGAACGTTCGCTGTCCGACGCGGTCCGCCGCGTCCAGCGCACCACCGGTGGCCACATCCTGGGCGCCGAACGGGTGCCCTACGACGGCCGCGACATCAACCGGGTCAAATACATGGACGATCGGGGCCGCGTCCGCTACATGGACGACCCTGCGCCGGCGCGTTCACAGCCCCGCGCACCGCGATCGGATATGTCTTCACTACGCGGCGATAACCCCTGAACAGGGATAGTTGTCCGTAATCAACTGTATTCCACTGGCCCCCGGCCATACCCAGGACACTAGGGAGAGTTCATGCGTATCCTTCTGGTCGAAGACGAAGCCCCGCTGCGGGAAACCCTGGCCGCCCGGCTCAAGCGCGAAGGTTTTGCCGTCGACGCTGCGCAGGATGGTGAGGAAGGTCTGTACATGGGCCGCGAAGTGCCGTTCGACGTTGGCATCATCGATCTGGGCCTGCCGAAGATGTCGGGCATGGAACTGATCAAGGCGCTGCGCGATGAGGGCAAGAAATTCCCCGTGCTGATCCTTACCGCACGCTCGAGCTGGCAGGACAAGGTCGAAGGGCTCAAGCAGGGCGCCGACGATTACCTGGTCAAGCCGTTCCATGTCGAGGAGCTGCTGGCCCGCGTCAACGCGCTGCTGCGCCGTGCCGCTGGCTGGAGCAAGCCGACGCTGGAATGCGGGCCGGTTGCGCTGGATCTGGCTGCGCAGACGGTCAGCGTCAGCGGCAGCAACGTGGACCTCACCAGCTATGAGTACAAGGTGCTGGAATACCTGATGATGCATGCCGGTGAACTGGTCTCCAAGGCCGATCTCACCGAACACATCTACCAGCAGGATTTCGACCGCGACTCCAACGTGCTGGAAGTGTTCATCGGCCGCCTGCGCAAGAAGCTCGATGCCGACGGTGAACTGAAGCCGATCGAAACCGTGCGTGGCCGGGGCTACCGCTTCGCCATTCCGCGCAACGAGGGCTGAGCCGCTAGCCGGGCGAAGGGATGATGTCAGGCCGTCTGTGGTTCTTTAAACGCTGGCGGCCGCGCTCATTGCAGGCGCGCCAGCTGCTGGCCGCCTCGGTCGGCCTGGTCGCGTTCCTGGCCATCGCCGGCTATGCGCTGGATGCGGCGTTCGCCGATACGGCGCGTGCCAACATGCAGGATCGACTGAAAAGCTACGCTCGCGCCTACGCGGACGGTATCGACTTCACGCGCGATCGCTCGGTGTACATTCGGGAGCAGCCGCCGGATTCGCGCTTCGCAGGACCCGGTAGCGGCCTGTACATGCAGTTGGTCATGGGCAATGGCACCACGGCAAATTCGCTTTCTGCCGAAGGACCCATGCTGCCCCCCGTGCGGGGCCTTCTGGCACCCCGTCAGGAGGTCTTCGAGGGACCCCTGCCGATGATCGACATCGACGGCAGCCAGGCATCCGTGTACCGCTACGGGCTGGGCCTGGTGTGGGACGCCGACGCCGACCCGGCCACCGAATTCCCGTACACCATCTACGTGATGGAAGACTCGCGCGCGCTCGGTGCGCAGCTGCGCGTGTTCCGCGGCCGGGTCTGGTTCTGGATGGGCGGCGCTGGCCTGATCCTGCTGATGCTGCAGACCGTGATCCTGCAGTGGAGCCTGCGCCCGATGCGGCGCGTGATCACCGAGTTGACCAAGGTGCAGCGCGGCGAGAGCGAGCGCATGAGCGAGCGCCACCCGCGCGAGCTGGAACCGCTGACCGACAGCATCAACGCCTTCATTGAAAGTGAGCGCGAGAATCTCGAGCGCCAGCGCAACACCCTGGCCGACCTTGCGCACAGCCTGAAAACGCCCCTGGCGGTGCTGCGTACGCAGCTCGACAGCGGCGCGCAGGACCAGGACCTGCGGCAGGAGTTCGATGTGCAGCTGCGGCGCATGAACAACCTGGTGTCCTACCAGCTGGCGCGCGCCGCATCGTCGGGGCACAAGCTGTTCTCGGCGCCGCTGCCGATCGAGTCCAACGCCGAGGAAATCGTGCGCGGGCTGGAGAAGGTGTACGCCGGCAAGGGCGTGCTGTGCGAGTTCGATATCGACGAAGGCGCGCGCTTCCACGGTGAGCCGGGCGACCTGCAGGAACTGCTCGGCAACCTGCTGGAGAACGCCTTCAAGTGGGCCAAGCGCCGCGTGCTGCTCACCGCCAAGCCGTTGCCGGCGCCGGGCGCACGTCGTGCCGGGCTGGTGTTGTCGGTGGACGACGATGGCCCCGGCATCGCGCCGGAAGACATCGCCAAGGTGCTGCAGCGTGGCGTGCGCGGCGATGAGCGCGTGCAGGGCCATGGCATCGGCCTGTCGATCGTGCAGGACCTGATCAAGGATTACCGCGGCGAACTGCAGGTCAAGCGTTCGCCCGAGCTGGGTGGTGCGCGGTTCGAAGTGAAGCTGCCGCCGGGGCCGTGATCGCCGCGCGGTGCCGGGCGTGGCCAACGCGCCAATTCCCAGGTCGGTATGAACCCGACGGTAGGTGCCGACCGTCGGTCGGTACGCAAAACAATCACCGCGCGGCGGTAGGTACCGCCCGTTGGTCGGTACCCGGCAACCCCGGCGATGCCCCATAAAACCGCCGCAGATGCGCAGCCACGCCCGGCATCTCCTGCGCCAGCAGGTCCGGCGCAGAGAAGTGGTACTCGGTGACCACCGCGAAGAACTCTTCCGGCGCCTCGGCCGCATACGGGTCGATCAGCGTGTCCCGGCCACGGTCCACCTGGGCGCAGAACGTGTCATACGCCGCCTGGAAATCCTTCGCCCATGCGCGCTGCCAGTCGCGCGGGAGCGGCGGGGTGCCGTCGATCGCACCGTCGAGCGCATCGATCTTGTGCGCCATCTCATGCACGGCCACGCAGTAGCCGGCATGCGGGTCGGCGATGTCGGCCTGGATATCGGCCCAGGACAGAATCAGCGGACCGCTGTCCCACGATTCGCCAATCAGCTCGTCGTCCCACTGGTGCAGCACGCCGGCCGCGTCCACGTGGCTGCGCTGGACGCGGAACGCGTCCGGATACACGATCAACTGCGACCAGCCGCGCAGGCCCACCTCGCCCAGTTCCAGCAGCGGCAGGCAGCACAGCGCGGCCAGCAGGACCGCATCGCTGTCATCCAGGACCAGGCCACCGACCGGGCTGATGGTTTTCTCATGCAGGAAGCGCGCGGAAAGATCGGCCAGCCGATCACGGCGTTGTGCGTCCAGTCCCTGCAGCCACGGCCCACGCTGACAGCTGCGCTGCCACAGAACCGGATCAATCGCGCGCGGCGTGCGCCGCAGCCAACCCCACATACGTTCGATCAGCGGAACATGCCCGGCAGGAAGCTGTGCCATTTCGGCGCGCGCAGGCGCGGCAATACGTCGTCGTCGCCGCCACCCCCGCTGCTGGTGCCGCTGGCCGCACTCGGCTTCGCGGCCGGTGCGCGTGCGGCCGGTGCCGCCGCCGGTGCGGTGCGCTCGCTTTCGGCCGGCGAATACACGCAGCCGCCCCGCCCCGTGCTGGTCAGCGCATCGGAAGCATGCGCGGCCAAGGGGGCCATCAGCAGGATCAGGCAATGGGCGAACGGGCGCATCGTCGACATCCGGAAGGGCGGGTCAGTCTTCGATTCTAGCCCGATTCAGGGCCGTGATTGGAACCCCGCCCGGCAGGCAAGCGGCGGGGCTTTCCCGCATACTTTTGCCGATCACCTGATGGAAGCTGCTGTGGACGACCGCCAACTGCTGGCCAAACTGGGCGCCGGGCGCCTGTCCGGCGACGCCCTGGCCCACGAGCTGGGCGTGACCCGCGCCGCGATTTGGAAGCGGATTCAAGGACTTAGAGCCGCCGGGGTCGAGGTGGACGGGCGCGCGGGCGAAGGCTACGGCCTGACCCGACCGCTGGACCTGCTGGACGCCGATGCCATCCGCACCCGCCTGCCGGACGCCGCCCAGGCCCTGGTGCGCGACCTGCAGGTGGCGTGGACGGTGGACTCGACCAACGCCGAATTGCTGCGGTGCAGCGCGCCTGAACAGGGCGTTCGCGTCCTGTTGGCCGAGCGCCAGACCGGCGGTCGGGGTCGGCGCGGGCGTACCTGGGCCTCGCCGTTGGCCGCGCATGTGTACCTGTCGGTGCTGCGGCTGTTCTCCGGTGGGCTGGTGCGCCTGAGCGGCCTGAGCCTGGTGGCGGGCATCGCGGTAGCCGAGGCGCTGCACGACCTGGGCTATGTGCAGGCGAGGCTGAAGTGGCCCAACGACCTGATGGTCGATGGGCGCAAGCTGGTGGGGTTGCTCGCCGAGGGCGGCGGCGAATATGCCGGGCCGGCGCGGGCGGTGATCGGTATCGGTATCAACGTGCACATGCCGGCCGCCTTCGCCGACCAGATCACCCAGCCCTGGATCGACCTGGACACGCTGGCCGGTGCGCCGGTGGACCGCAATGCGGTGGTCGCGGCGGTACTGGCGCGGCTGTTGCCCGCGCTGGAGACGTTCGATGCCGAGGGCCTGGCACCGTTCCTGCCGCGCTATGCCGAACTGGATCTGCTGCGCGGCCAGACCGTGCGCGTGGAGCAGGGCGGGCAATGGCGCGAAGGCACCGCGCTGGGATTGGCCGACGATGGCGCGCTGCGCGTGCGCATCGACGGCGTGGAGCAGCACGTGCATGCGGGCGAAGTCAGCGTGAGGGCGCAATGAGCGACTGGTTGTTCGACCTCGGCAATTCCCGGTTCAAATTCGCGCCGCTGCAGGGTGTGCGCGCCGGCGATGTGCAGGCCTGGCCGCACGGGGCCGAGACCATGCCCGCCGAGCAGTTGCAGGCATTGCCCAGTGGCGGCGTGGCCTACGTGGCCAGCGTCGCCGCGCCGACCCTGACCCGCAGCATGCTGGCGATCCTGCAGGGCCGTTTCCGCGAGGTGCGGGTGGCCCGTACCGAGGCCCGCTGTGCGGGTGTGCAGGTGGCCTATGCCGACCCGGCGAAGTTCGGCGTGGACCGCTTCCTGGCGCTGCTGGCCGCCGCCGAGCGCGGTGAAGCGGTGGTGGTGGCCGGGGTGGGCACCGCGTTGACCATCGACCTGCTGGATGCCAATGGCCTGCACCACGGCGGCCGCATCGCTGCATCGCCCACGACCATGCGCGAAGCGCTGCATGCGCGCGCGGTGCAGCTGCCGCCCACGGGCGGTGACTACAGCGAGTTCGCCAATGACACGGCCGACGCGCTTGCCTCCGGTTGCGACGGTGCAGCGGTGGCCCTGATTGAACGCAGCCGCGCACAGGCGACCCGGCTGCTGGGACACGTGCCGGCGCTGCTGGTGCATGGCGGCGGCGCGCCCGCGCTGATGCCGCTGCTGGAGGATGCGCATTACCAGCCTGCGCTGGTGCTTGACGGCCTGGCGCGCTGGGCCGTGCATCAGCCGGCAGGCACACGGTAGGATCGCCGCATGCTGACCCGTGCCCTGATCGTCGTGCTGGCCATCCTCAACCTCGGGGTGGCGTTGTGGTGGATGTTGCGGGGCGAACCGGCGCCTGCGCCGCCGCCACCGACCACCGGCGTGGCCCAGTTGCAGCTGCTGCCCGCCGGCGCCGCCCCGGCCCCTGGCAG
>NZ_QAIW01000177.1:0-2777 GCF_003061285.1 Stenotrophomonas sp. HMWF003
GGGGCGGTGCTGCTGGCCACCGAGAACGCACCGCCGGGCAAGCGCGCCTGGTACGGCATGTTCCCGCAGCTGGGCGCGCCGCTGGGCTTCCTGTTGTCGGCCGGCATCTTCCTGCTGCTGGGCCGGGCGATGAGCGATGCCGACTTCCTGCAGTGGGGCTGGCGCGTCCCGTTCCTGGCCAGTTCGCTGCTGGTGGCCGTCGGCCTGTGGGTCCGCCTGAACATCCATGAGACCCCGCAGTTCCAGGCCGCGCTGGACCGCAACGAGCGGGTCAGGCTGCCGATGTGGACCGTCATGCGCGAGCACTTCCTGACCCTGGTGCTGGGCACGCTGGGCGCGTTCGCCACCTTCGTGCTGTTCTACCTGATGACGGTGTTTACCCTGGGCTACGGCACCACCGTGCTGCAGTACAGCCGCGAGCAGTTCCTGCTGCTGCAGATGGTGGGCATCCTGTTCTTCGCCGCCGGCATTCCGTTGTCGGCGCTGTACGGTGACCGCTGGGGCACGCGCCGCACCATGATCGTGGCCAGTGGCCTGATCCTCGCCTTCGGCATCGTGTTCGCGCCGCTGTTCCAGGCCGGCAGCCCGTGGCTGGTGCTGGGCTTCCTGTCGCTGGGGCTGTTCCTGATGGGCCTCACCTACGGCCCGTGCGGCACCTTCCTGGCTGAAATCTACCCGGTGCAGGTGCGCTATACCGGCGCGTCGCTGTCGTTCAACCTGGCCGGCATCCTCGGCGCGGCCCCGGCGCCGTACGTGGCCACCTGGCTGGCCGAGCGCTTCGGCCTGCTGGCGGTTGGCTTCTACCTGTGCGGCACCGCGCTGGTGACCATCCTGGCGCTGCTGGCGATGGGCCGGCGCGCGACTCTCAGCGGAAGAAGCGCTTGAGCGTGCGCCCCAGCCAGTTGCCCTGCTGGTGCTCGCGGGCGAACTGGTTCAGGTGCAGCTTGACCTGCGGCGCATAGGCCTTGTCGTCGCCACGGATGTGGTTGAACAGCCAGCGCGACAGCATGGTGCGCAGTTCATCGCTGATGTCTTCGCCGGCCTGGAAGCGCAGGCGGTACTCGGCCACGCGCTTGATGAAAATCTCATGCACGCGCTTGTGCGCGGCGCAGAACGGGTAGCCGGCTTCCTCCATCAGCTCTTCCTCGAAGGCGAAGTGCGACATGGTGTAGTCCACCAGTTCGTCGATCACCTCGGCCACCGCCAGCCGTTGCAGACTGGTCTGCGCCACGTGCAGGTGGTTGAGCATCTCCACGATCCGCATGTGCTGGTGGTCGATGACGTCGATGCCGATGTTCAGGTCGTCCTGCCAGACCAGAAGTGCCATGTGCGTTCCCTGTGGTGTTCAACTGGGAACGACTCTAGGTTGATCGCGACACGCTCGCGTTGATCTCGATCAAGGCGCCAGGGCGGTTTCCCGGGCGGCACTGGCCACGCTGGTGCAGCTTACCCGGTTGCGCCCGCCGGCCTTGGCCAGGTACAGCTGGCGGTCGGCCTCGGAGATCAGGCGGTGCAGGGAATCGCGCTGCGGACGCAGGCAGCACAGCCCGATGCTCACGGTCATGCGCAGGGTGGTGTCGCCCAGCTTCACCTCCAGCGCCGCAATGCGCTCGCGCAGCATTTCGAAATAGCCGCGTGCCTCGTCCTCTTCCAGGCCCGGCACCAGCAGGCAGAATTCTTCGCCGCCGAAGCGTGCGATCAGGTCCTGGTCGCGGGCATGGCCGGCCACCGCGGCGGCCACCGCGCGCAGTGCGTCGTCGCCGGCCTCGTGGCCGTGGGTGTCGTTGATGTGCTTGAAGTGATCGATGTCGATCATCGCCACGGCCACCAGGTCGTCGTTGTGGTGCAGCTGCGGCAGCTGCCGCTGGCTCTGCTCCAGGAAGCTGCGCCGGTTCGGCAGCCCGGTCAGGAAGTCGCGCGTGGCCAGGTCCTGCAGGGTGCCGATCAGCTCCAGCTGGTCCACGTTCTGCGAAACGCGGCAGAAGAATTCCTCGCGGGAAAACGGCTTGCGCAGGAAATCGTTGGCCCCGTTCTTGAGGAAGCGCGGGATCAGTGACGGATCGGTGTTGCCCGAGATGCCGATCACCGCCAGCTTGTCGCGCGAGCGCATCGTGCGCAGCCGGCGGGTGAACTCCACGCCTTCCATGCCCGGCATTTCCTGGTCGACCACCGCCAGCCGGATCGCCGGGTGCGCCTCGATCGCCTTCAGCCCTTCGGCACCGTCGGCCGCCTCGTAGACGGTGTGGCCGTACATGCGCAGCAGCGAGGCAGCGTACATCCGCGCCGACATCGAATCATCCACCACCAGCGCCGCGATGCGCCGGTTGCGCTCCAGCCGCTGCACCAGCCACACCAGGTAGTCGATGCTGCCGGGGGTGTTCTTCAGCACGTAGTCGATGATCTGCTGCTGCAGCACGCGCTTGCGCAGGTCTTCGTCGTATACGCCGCTGACCACCACGGTGGGCAGCCCGCGCGACAGGAAGAACTCCACCACCTTGTCGCGGTCGCCGTCGGCCAGCACCAGCCCGGTCAGGACCAGGAACCAGCCCTGTTCCTCGTCCAGCAGCCGCCCGGCCTCGGCCAGGCTGGTCGCCACGAACACCGGCAGCTCCAGCCGCTGCTCGATCGCCTCGCGCAGCATGCTGGTGAACGTGCGCGAGTTTTCCACCAGCAGGATCCGCTGGGGTAAGGCATCACCGGGGTCGCTGTCGAAAGCGCCCTGCAACAGAGCCGGCATGTGGCGTACGCTCGATTTCGAGTGGGTCGGCAGATATAGC
>NZ_QAIW01000178.1:0-2904 GCF_003061285.1 Stenotrophomonas sp. HMWF003
GCTGGCCGGCCAGCCGTGGAAGATCGTGCGCACCCGGCAGAGTGCCAGCGATACCCCGGACAACCTGCATGCGGTGGATGCCGGGCAGTGGGTGGAAGTGCTCAAGGAGGGCAGAGCCGACGACGACGGCAAGGTCGCCCTTGACGATGCCGACTGCAAGACCGTCTGGGACGCCGTGGCGCGGTTCCCCGGGCGCCTGTACCTGGTGCACGGCATCGACGCCATCCCGCTGCAGATGCGCCAGTTCAGCACCGGCCCCGGGGTACGCGAGATCGTCGAGACCCTGGATGCCAACAATTACAGCAAGGACCTGCAGCACCTGCCCGATGCCGATGCGCTGCGCGCCATCCGCCACCGGGTGGAGTACGAGTTCCAGTCCCTGCTGACCACCACGCCCAAGCAGCGCAAGGAGCTCTGAGCCATGGCCGACGGCACCAACACCAGTACGGTTGCGCGCAACGCGCTGACCTGCCAGTCCGGCCAGGTAGGCACCTCCAGCGGTGACTACTACGCGCCGCCGGATCGCCAGTTCGCCCCGGTCCGGCACGGCAACGCGGTGAAGTCCTACACCGATGGGCGCTCGGCCATGCACGCAATGGCCGAGGCGATCCGCGGTGCGAAGAAATTCATCTTCATCGCCGACTGGCAGATGAACTTCGATACGGAGCTGACCGGACGGGGAGAGGCCGGGCACCGCGGTCGCCTGAGCGAGCTGCTGTATGACGCGATCAATGTGCGTGGGGTGGATGTGCGGGTGCTGTTGTATGACAGCATCGAAGCCGCCGCGTACACACATGAGAACGAAGCACGGACCGCGCTCTACAAGATGCTTGACGAAAATACCCCTGGCAATGTTCAGGTGGGGCTGCACAATCCAGCAACGGGTCGTAAGGATGCGTTCAATATCGGTTTTTCGCACCACCAGAAGATCCTGGTGATTGATGGAAAAATCGCCTTTGTCGGTGGTCTGGACGTGGCACATGGGCGCTGGGATGATGGCAACTTTGACGTCGTATGCGATCCGGCATTGCACGTCATCAATGACCACTACAACAACAGTGTTTCCAAAGCGCGTGGGATGACGTCCGATGAGTTGAAGCTGACGTACGACACGCCCGACCAGAGTCCAGACGCCGCAGGCAGAGTGCGGCCTGGTTTCGCCCCGGCCTACCTGCCGGGCATGGCCATCGCCATGGATCGTATGCGTGAGCAATGGGACAAGGGGGCTGCGCTCGCTGAGCTTCTGGACTATGCCGACAAGCTGGCGGTCCCGGACTGGCTGGAGAAGAACGGGTTGCGAAAGCTTGCGGAGTTCTTCGTGCCTGGCTTCGATGCCACCCTACGCATTGTTCGGACCGTGGCCAAGGTTCTCGAATCGATACAGGTGGATCTTCAGGAGGCAGAGCTGAAGTACGCCGAAGTCATTGCCTCCGTAAACCGTTCGGTTGACGAGGCCCTCAAGGGCAATGGAGGCGCATCCGGTGATGCGGCGTTGCGCGCAGTTGAAGGGTACGCACTCATCAAGGCAAAGGAGTTTGAGGCGTGGGCAGCTGAAAAGCGTGCGGTGGTGCAGTCGGCGGTTGGCACTGCCGAAAAGATCGGAAGCCGCGTCGTTGGATATGTTGGCGATCCATCCGCGGTCAGCAGAGATGTAGAGGCGGCGCGGAGGGCCGTGATGGATGCGCTCGATAGAGCGCTGGAGGCGTGGAAGTCGTTCGAGACATGGTTGAACACGCCGGTCGGCCGCGAGCAGATGCTCCTCGACAAAGGCCGTCATGCCCGGATGCCCTGGCAGGATGTCCATGCTCGACTGGAAGGCCCTGCGGTGTTTGATATCTGTCGTAACTTCATGCATCGCTGGAACGCCATGATGTGGCAGAACCAGGGCGGCGACCGGGGTGTCGGCAAAGACGTCAGGGAAAAGGTCAACAAAGGAATTGGGCAAGTCAACCGGCTACCCGGCGTATCGCTGCCCGAACAGAAGACGTTTGCCCGAGGCCAGGAAATAACGGCGCTCAATGACGCATGGCTCAAGGCTATGGGGGGAGGTAAACAGCTGTTCGGGGATCTGACCCAGCCAGGATCCGCAGGCGGTATTAGCGTGCAGATCGTGCGGTCATCCGGAACGGCCCTGCACGCAATGGAGAAAAAAGCGTGCGCAAAGGTCGGCTTGGCGATGGACGACGGCAGTTGCATTGCGCCCTACTGGGAGCGAGACCAGCCCATGCACTCCATTCAGGATGCCATGCTCAACTGTATCGAGTCCGCTCGTGCCTATGTATACATCGAGACCCAATTCTTGATTTCTGACTGTAGCTATTCCGACGCAGAGCCAGGAAACCGGCTCGACACAATCATTCGCGGCGGCAGGCGTGGACCTTCCACCGCGGCGGAACAGAAAAAGGCCCATAAGATCGGCCGGGTGCTGGGTGCAACCCAGAAAACGGCCGACAAGGTGCTGCCAGGAACCCCGGCGGCCGATACGCTGGCATTCCAGCAGGGCGTGCGTTCAGCGGCGCGCAACAAGCTCGTGCAGACCATCGCGACGCGCATCATCAAGGCTATCCGTAGTGGGCAGGCCTTCCATGTCTATATCACTCTACCGGTGCATCCGGAGGGTAGTCTGTTCGACGGTGCCGTGCTCAAGCAGCACTACTGGGCCCAGCAGACTCTGCTTCGTGGGCGCGACAGCCTCATTCGGCGCGTCTGCCGCGCGCTGGTTGCCAAGCGGCTCGAGATCCGCGAGGACAGCGTGTACGAGGAGGACCTTCGCAAGGAGGTTGTGGCAGGTGGATGGAAGTCCTACCTTACGATTCTGAATCTGCGCAGCTACGGGGTTCTCAAGGATGTGAATCACGACCACTATCGAAGCGCTCCTCCCACGGTCGGTGGCAGCGCTTCGAT
>NZ_QAIW01000179.1:0-2302 GCF_003061285.1 Stenotrophomonas sp. HMWF003
TTCCAGCGGCGAGGACGGATGGAAGATCACCGGGCCCGGCCAGGTGGTCGGCAGCACGCCCGGCACCGCATTGGTGCCCTTGGCGGTCCAGCCCACCATCGACGAGCCACCGCCGCCGATCACGCCCTTGTCGGCGTGGCCACCGATGATCACGATGCGCTTCACCTCCGGGCCCAGCGGCAGCACGTTGTTGGCGTTGCGCAGGAGCACGCTGCCCTCTTCGACGGTGCGCTGCGCGGCGGCGAAACCGGCGGCGGCGTCGATCGGCTGGTGCTGCGGCGGCAGGTCGAAATTGCCGTTGGCGAACATGGCGCGCAGGATCCGCGACACCATGTCGTCCAGACGCGCACGCGGCACCACGCCGCCATTGACGGCCAGGCGCAGCGGTTCATCGAAGTACACGGCCTTGTCGAACACTTCGCCGGCCGACTGCTGGTCCAGACCGGCCAGCGCCGCCTTCGAGCCGCTGTGCACGCCACCCCAGTCGGACATCACGAAACCGGGGAACTTCCACTCCTGCTTGAGCACCTGGTTCATCAGGTAGTCGTGCTCGCAGCCGTAGATGCCGTTGATGCGGTTGTAGGAGCACATCACCGAACCGGGCTTGCCGATGTCCAGCGCGATTTCGAACGCCAGCAGGTCCGATTCGCGCATGGCCTGCTCGCCGATCTCGGCGCTGTGGAAATTGCGCGAGGTTTCCATGTCGTTGAGCGCGAAGTGCTTCATCGTCGACACCACGTGCTGGCTCTGCACGCCGCGGATCGACTCGCCGACCAGGCGACCGGCCAGCAGCGGGTCTTCACCGGCGTACTCGAAGTTGCGGCCGTTGCGCGGATCGCGCTGCAGATTGACGCTGCCGGCCAGCAGGATGTTGAAGCGCTGCTGCCAGGCCTCACGGCCCATGGTGGCGCCACCGGCGAAGGCGACTTCCGGGTTCCAGCTGGACGCGGTGGACGGGCCGGACGGCATCGCCGTGGCGTGGTCGCCCTTGCGGATGCCGCCCGGGTTGGTCACGCCCACGCCGGCATCGGCCGACTGCTGCGACGGAATGCCCAGGCGTGCCACGCCCGGCACGAAACCGGCCGAACCGACCGCGCCTTCCGGCAGCGGACCGCCATCCTTGCCCAGCCCGAAGTAGCTGTGCAGCATCTGGAACTTCTCGTCGTCGGTCATCTTCGCCACGATCAGCCGGGCGCGTGCGTCGGCGTTGAGCGAGGTGTCCATCCACGGCGTGTCGCCGCCGACCGGCGCGGCGTAGCCCAGGGTCAGCAGCTTGCCGGCGATGGCCGGGCTGTCGGCATCGATGCGCAGCTTGACCGCGGTGCTGGAGGCCGACTGGAACCCGTTGGAGCGGGCCACGTCGCCGTTGGCGTCGAAGCCGGTCACGGCGGCATCGTTGGCACCCAGCAGTACGGCCGGCGCGCCCACGCGCGAGGCATCGATGAGCTGTTTGAAGCGCGCGCCATCGGCGGCGGCGGTATGGGTGTACAGCGCCACCACGTGGCGGCCGTCATTCAGGCGCAGGTAGTTCATGCCCGGGGCTTCGATGCCCGACTCGGCTTCCACCGGCAGACGCGAGATCACGATGCTGCCACGGCGCTCGGCCGACGCCGGGTCGGCACTGACGAAGCGGTAGGTGTAACCCAGCTGGTCGGCCAGCGCTTCCAGCGGATCCGGCACGTGGCTGGTGCCGCTGGTGTCCGCTTCGCGGTGCACGTTGCCGATGGTCAGCGCGTCCACGTTCATGGCCTGCAGCTGGGCCGCAACGTCGGCGGCATTGAGCCATTTCGGCGCCTGTTCCAGGCTGAGCACGGTGAAGGCGTCGGTACCGGCGGTGGCGGCGGTGGGCGCGGCCCAGGCCGAGGCGGCCAGCGAGAGCGTGATGGCGGCCGTCAGGGCCAGTGGCTTTGTAATCGTTTTCATAAGCGGGCGAAACACCTTTGCTTGCGCAAAAAATCCAGGGAGTCGTGCCGCAGAAGGGTGCAGCGCCAAGATGGCGGATGCCGGCGCCTTGCAGGCCGGTATCGGGTATTACCAGGCAATGCAGCTACGACCAGGCCCCTCCGCCCGTCGATACAGCCACCCTGCCCGGTGGGCGCCGCAGGCGGCACCCATCCGGAGAAGAGTCGTCCACCCTGTTCATCCCTGTCAACAGCGTGTTCAGTTTCGCCGGCGTAGGGCCGCCCCGTCGATCACGGCGTGGCGGGCTTCACCCCGTGCGTTGCCGCGGCCGCCAGCACCCGCCCTTCCCTGTCCTGCGGCAGCAACGGCGCCAACGGCTGGCCGTCGGCCAGGGTGAGCA
>NZ_QAIW01000179.1:2312-5543 GCF_003061285.1 Stenotrophomonas sp. HMWF003
GCTTCGCCCCACTGCCGCAGCGCCACCACCAGCGTGAACAACGCCTGCCCTTTCGGTGTCAGGACGTAGTCGTGGTACCGGCTGCCATCGACCGCCGGCTGCTGGGCGAGCACGCCGGACTCCTGCAGCGCCTGCAGGCGCTGGCTGAGCATGCTGCGCGACATGCCCAGGCTGCGTTGGAAATCACTGAACCGGTGCACCCCATCGAAGGCGTCGCGCACGATCAGCAGCGACCAGCGGTCGCCGATCAGGTCCAGCGCACGGGCCACCGGGCAGGTGGCGTTGGGATCGTCGTGCATGGGGCTCCTCCCTAAGTGGTTTTATTTTAGAACCAGATCATCCAGAATCAACTGGTTCTATTTTGAGACCACAAGATGTCCATCGCCGCACCCCTGCCCCGTACCGCCACGCCCCTCCTGATGTTGTTCGCCTGTGCCGCCGGGCTCAGCGTGGCCAACGTCTACTACGCCCAACCGCTGCTGGATGCGCTGGCCGCCGACCTGCACATCGGCACCGCCCGGATCGGCGCGGTCATCGCCGCCACCCAGCTCGGCTCGGTGATCGCGCTGCTGTGGCTGGTGCCGCTGGGCGACCGGTTGGAGCGCAGGCGCCTGATGGCGGCGCAGAGCGTGGCGCTGGTCGTGGCCCTGCTGGGCGTTGCCCTGGCCGGCAACGCCACCGCGCTGCTGCTGGGCATGCTGGCGGTGGGCCTGCTCGGCACCGCGATGACCCAGGGGCTGATTGCCTATGCCGCCGCCGCGGCGGGCCCGCATGAGCGCGGCCGCGTGGTCGGTGCCGCGCAGGCCGGCGTGGTGATCGGCCTGCTGCTGGCCCGGGTGGTGGCCGGTGGCGTGGCCGACCTGGGGGGCTGGCGTGCGGTGTATGTGCTGTCGGCGGTGTTGATGGTGGTCAGCGGCGCAGTGCTGTGGCTGTGGCTGCGCCTGCCACGGCTGCCGGTGGCCGATGCCGCGCCCCGGATCGGGTTGATCACTCTGCTGCGCCAGCAGCCGGTGCTGCGCCAACGCGGCGTGCTCGGGCTGCTGCTGTTCACCGCGTTCGGGCTGTTCTGGAGCAGCATGGCGCTGCCATTGAGTGCACCGCCGCATGCGCTCAGCCATACCGCCATCGGTGCGTTCGCGCTGGTCGGCCTGCTCGGTGCGTTGGCCGCCGCGCGCAGCGGGCACTGGAGCGATCGCGGCCATGCCGACCGTGTTTCCTTTGCTGCGCTGCTGCTGTTGCTGTTGAGCTGGGCCCCGCTGGCGGCGTTGCCGCTGCACCTGGGCTGGCTGGTACTGGGCGTGCTGTTGCTGGATCTGGCGGTACAGGCACTGCACGTGACCAACCAGAGCCTGATCCTGGCCGCCGCGCCCAACGCGCAGGCGCAGGTGATCGCCGCCTACATGCTGTTCTATGCGGCCGGCAGCGGGATCGGCGCGCTGCTGGGCAGCAGCCTGTATGCCGCGTATGGCTGGAGCGGCGTCTGCATTGCCGGCGCCCTGGTTTCGTTGCTTGCGCTGGGCGCGTGGTGGACGGTTTCCGCTACCCTGCGCAGCAGGTGCAAGGGGTGAACGATGCGGAGTGTGCGGTGAATGCGTCCACGGCAGTGAACGGGCAGTGGTCTGGCGCAGTGCTGCTTGGCCCGCATTTCGCCGTGCTCCAGGGCCATGCCGGTGCCACCGGTGCGCATGCCCACTACGCCCACCAGGTGCTGCTGGCCGAGGCCGGGCAATGGACCGTGGAGAACGAAGACGGGCTGCAGTACGGCACGCGTCTGGTGCTGCCTTCGTTCCAGTCGCATGCGGTGCGCGGCGTGCCGCTGCGCGGCTGCACGGTATGGATTGAACCCAGTCATGTCGACCTGCAGAAGCTGCAGGCACAGCTGCCATCGCTTCCCTGCGATCCGCAGGCGTTGCTGCCCTGCCTGTCGGCCCTGGTGGCGCGCGCGCCGCTGGACCGCCGGTTGCAGGCGGCACTGTCCGCACTGGACGCGCGGCTGCCCGAGCGCGTCGCGGCCCCGGCCATTGCAGCGGCTGCGCACCTGTCCGAAAGCCAGCTGCACCGCCGCTTCCAGCAGGACCTGGCGGTGTCGCTGCGTGGCCTGGTGCTGTGGCGCCGGTTACGCCAGGCGTTGGTGCAGGTGATCGAGGGACACAGCCTGACCACCAGCGCACATGCCGCCGGCTTCGCCGACCTTGCGCATTTCTCGCGCAGCCTGCGGCGCATGTTCGGCGTGCAGGCCGGCCACCTGGCTGGCCTGCACCTGCAGCATTCGCGCATCCGGTAATCGGCATCGAAAGCCGTCCCCAGCAGGTGGTCCCAGACGGTCAGGAACAACCCGAAGTTGACGTCGCCGGCCGTGCCGTAGCGCATGTGGTGGAAGCGATGCAGCGGGGCCCACGCCATCACCTTGCCCAGCCAGCCTGGCCGCATGTCCACGTTGGAATGCTGCAGCAGCAGCTGGATGGCAATGGCGAAGGCCAGCACGGCCGCCACCGGGTACGGCATGCCCAGCAATAGCAGCGGCAGCACCCCGCCCACTGCTTCGGCCGTCTGGTGCAACGGGTGTTTCATCAACCCGTTGAACCCATACATGCGGGTCACGCTGTGGTGGACCGCATGCAACCGCCACAACCAGGCCCAGCGATGGCTCGCGTAATGCACCAGGGTGATGCCCAGGTCCGCGGCGACAATCGCCAGCACCACCTGCGCGACAACACTCCAGTGCGTCGGCCACAGCTGCCACGGCATCCACGCGGCCACCAGCGGAATCGCACCGATCGCCAGCAGGTTCAATCCTTCGTTCACCAGCGCGTGGAGGGCGTCGCGGCCCGCATCGCCCTGGGGTGCGTTGAAGGCCGGGTCATAGGGCCAGCAGCGCTCGGCCAGCCACGACAGCGCGATGGCCAGGCCCAACCCCGGCAGCAGCCACAGCGCCGACCCCGCTGCATAGCCCACCCACCACGTGGCCATTCCCACGAATCCCAACAGCATTCCCGGCGCATACACCGCCAACCACCATCGCTTCATCGACCTGCTCCATACAAAGGAGCGGCCATGCTCGCGACAACGGCGCAGCCCGGCTTGAACAAACCGCGCATCCGCCGCGACCACCGGAGCGGCCAGTGACTGAAGCGTTCATCACCCCGGCTGCGTTCAAACTGTCGGCGCGCGAACCGTTAGCATTTTTACTAATTGCCGGTAGGATTGTCGGTCTCAGCCCCTGACACCGCC
>NZ_QAIW01000180.1:0-1735 GCF_003061285.1 Stenotrophomonas sp. HMWF003
GCCTACCCCAGCGCCGCCAGCCTGCGGGGCCTGGCCGGTGTGCCGGATGCGGCAGCCGGGGGCAATATCGGCCGGGCGGCGCCCGCCACCGGCCCCCACCGCCTACAATATCGGCCCCGCTCCGCTGCCGATTGCCCTGTCCCCATGACTGCTGATCTGTTGCCCGTTCGTCGGGCCCTCCTGTCCGTCTCCGACAAAACCGGTCTGATCGACCTGGCCAGCGCCCTGGCGGCGCGCAACGTGGAGCTGCTGTCCACCGGCGGCACCGCCAAGGCGATCCGCGACGCCGGCCTGGCGGTCAAGGACGTGTCCGACGTCACCGGCTTCCCGGAAATGATGGACGGCCGGGTCAAGACCCTGCACCCGCTGGTGCACGGCGGCCTGCTGGGCCGCGCCGGGCTGGACGAAGCAGTGATGGCCGAACACGGCATCGGCGCGATCGACCTGCTGGTGCTGAACCTGTACCCGTTCGAGTCGGTTACCGCCAAGGCCGACTGCACGCTGGACGACGCGGTGGAAAACATCGACATCGGCGGCCCGGCGATGCTGCGTTCGGCGGCCAAGAATTTCGCGCGCGTGGCCGTGGCCACCGACCCGTCGCAGTACGCCGAGCTGCTGGCCGAACTGGACGCCAACGACGGCCAGCTCTCGGCCGCCAAGCGCTTTGCCTTCTCGGTAGCCGCGTTCAACCGCGTGGCCCAGTACGACGCGGCGATCAGCAACTACCTGTCGGCCGTTGCCGCCCGTGATGCGGCCGTGCCGGTACGCAGCGAATTCCCGGCGCAGATGAATTCCAGCTTCGTGAAGGTGATGGACCTGCGCTACGGCGAGAACCCGCACCAGAGCGGCGCGTTCTACCGCGACCTGTACCCGGTGCCGGGCACGCTGGCCACGTTCCAGCAGCTGCAGGGCAAGGAGCTGAGCTACAACAACCTGGCCGATGCCGATGCGGCGTGGGAATGCGTGCGCCAGTTCGACGCGCCGGCCTGCGTGATCGTCAAGCATGCCAACCCGTGCGGCGTGGCGGTGGGTGCCGGCAACGGCGATGCCTACGAGCTGGCCTACGCCACCGACCCGACCAGCGCCTTCGGCGGCATCATCGCCTTCAACCAGCCGCTGGATGCCGCCACCGCCAAGGTGATCCTGGACCGCCAGTTCGTTGAAGTGCTGATCGCACCGGACTACGAGCCGGCGGCGCTGGAATACGCGCAGAAGAAGGCCAACGTGCGCGTGCTGCGCATTCCGCATGGGCAGGGCCGCAACAACTACGACACCAAGCGCGTGGGCTCGGGCCTGCTGATCCAGAGCGCGGACAACCGTGGCATGGCGCGCGACGAACTCACCGTGGTGAGCAAACTGGCCCCCACCGACAAGCAGTTCGCCGACCTGCTGTTTGCCTGGAAGGTGGCCAAGTTCGTGAAGTCCAACGCCATCGTGTATGCGAAAGACAACCGCACCATCGGCGTGGGTGCCGGGCAGATGAGCCGGGTGTACTCGGCGCGCATCGCCGGCATCAAGGCCGCCGACGCGAACCTGGTGGTGGAAGGCTCGGTGATGGCCTCCGATGCGTTCTTCCCGTTCCGCGATGGCATCGATGCCGCCGCTGCGGCCGGCATCAAGGCGGTGATCCAGCCGGGCGGCTCGATGCGCGACAACGAAGTGATCGCCGCCGCCGACGAACACGGCCTGGCCATGGTGTTCACCGGCGTGCGCCACTTCCGCCACTGACCCCTGG
>NZ_QAIW01000181.1:0-6084 GCF_003061285.1 Stenotrophomonas sp. HMWF003
CCTGGTGATGATCTCGCTGGGCGTCGGTGAGTTCGCGCAGACCGGTTGGCTGGCCTTCCCGCCGTTGTCGGGCAAGGAATACAGTCCAGGGGTAGGTGTCGACTACTACATCTGGGGCCTGCAGGTAGCAGGCCTGGGTACCACGCTGAGCGGCATCAACTTCTTCATCACCATCTTGAAGATGCGTACCCCGGGCATGAAGCTGATGCACATGCCGGTGTTCACCTGGACCGCGCTGGTCACCAACGTACTGATCATCGCCGCCTTCCCGGTGCTGACCGTCACCCTGGTGCTGCTGACCCTGGACCGATACCTGGGCACGCACTTCTTCACCAATGACGGTGGCGGCAACGCCATGCTGTACATCAACCTGATCTGGATCTGGGGTCACCCGGAAGTCTATATCCTGGTGCTGCCGGCCTTCGGCGTGTTCTCCGAGGTCATCGCCACGTTCTCGCGCAAGGCGCTGTTCGGCTACAAGGGCATGGTCTACGCCACCGCCTGCATCGGCGTGCTGTCGTTCATCGTGTGGCTGCACCACTTCTTCACCATGGGCTCGGGTGCCAACGTCAATGCCTTCTTCGGCATAACGACGATGATCATCTCCATCCCCACCGGCGTGAAGATCTTCAACTGGCTGTTCACCATGTTCCGCGGTCGCGTGCAGTTCACCACGCCCGTGCTGTGGACCATCGGCTTCATGGTCACCTTCACCATCGGCGGCATGACCGGCGTGATGCTGGCGATCCCGGCCATCGACTTCGTGCTGCACAACAGCCTGTTCCTGATCGCCCACTTCCACAACGTCATCATCGGCGGCGTGGTGTTCGGCATGTTTGCCGGCATCACCTACTGGTGGCCGAAGATGTTCGGCTTCCGTCTCAACGAAACCTGGGGCAAGCGCGCGTTCTGGTGCTGGTTCATCGGCTTCTACGTGGCGTTCATGCCGCTGTACATCCTGGGCTTCATGGGCATGACCCGCCGCATGCAGAGCTACCCGAACCCGGAATACCAGCCGCTGCTGGTGATTGCGATGTTCGGTGCGTTCATCATCGGCGCCGGCATCCTGTGCCAGGTGATCCAGATCGCCGTGTCGATCCGCGACCGCAAGAAGACCGCCGACCTCACCGGCGACCCGTGGGATGCCCGTACGCTGGAGTGGGAAACCTCTTCGCCGCCGTCGTTCTACAACTTCGGCTCGCTGCCGCGCGTCACCGAACTGGACGAGTTCTGGGAGCGCAAGCAGCGTGGTGAAGCGTGGGAGCGCCCGGCCAAGTACACCGACATCCACATGCCGCGCAACACCGGCACGGGCGTGGTGATCGGTGCCTTCAGCCTGGTCCTGGGCTTTGCGATGATCTGGCACATCTGGTGGCTGGCCATCGTCGGCATCGTCGGCATGATCGGTACCTTCATCTGGCGCACCTTCGACAAGGACACGGATTACTACGTGCCCGCGGCCGAAGTGGAGCGCATCGAAAACGAGCACCGTCGCCACCTGGTGGCGCAGGGCCTGGTGAAAGCGGAGCTGAAGGCATGAGCAGCACTACCTCCAACGCCATGAACCATGGGCACGCCGCGCACGCGGCGGCCCACGGCCATGATGACCACGAGCACCACGACACCGGCGGCAACACCGTCTTCGGTTTCTGGGTGTACCTGATGAGCGACTGCCTCATCTTCGCCAGCCTGTTTGCCACCTACATCGTGTTGGCCGGCGGCACCAACGGTGGCCCGGGCCCGAAGGATCTGTTCGACCTGACCTTCGTTGCCTGGGAAACCACGCTGCTGCTGGTCTCTTCGCTGACCTTCGGCCTGGGCATGATCGCCCTGCACAAGCACAAGGTCGGCCAGATGTACCTCTGGCTGGGCCTGACCTGGCTGCTGGGCTTCGGCTTCATGGTCATGGAAGTGTGGGAGTTCAACCACCTCATCCATGAGGGCTTCGGTCCGGACCACAGTGCGTTCCTGTCGGCGTTCTTCGCGCTGGTGGGCACCCACGGCCTGCACGTCAGTGCCGGCCTGCTGTGGCTGCTGATCATGTTCATCCAGATCAAGCAGAACGGCCTGACCCCGACCAACAAGACCCGCATGGCGTGCCTGAGCCTGTTCTGGCACTTCCTGGACCTGATCTGGATCGGCGTGTTCTCCGTCGTCTACCTGAAGGGAGCGCTGTAATGGCCGCACATGACAACCACGCACACGACCATGGTGCCGGCGGCGAAAGCCACGGCAGCGTCAAGTCGTACCTGGTCGGCTTCGCGCTGGCCGCGATCCTGACGATCATCCCGTTCTGGCTGGTGATGCACGGCAACCTGCCGACCTTCACCACCGGCGTGATCATCGTGATCGCCGCGGTGCTGCAGATCCTGGTGCACCTGGTGTTCTTCCTGCACCTGAACCGTTCCTCGGAACAGCGCTGGAACGTCAGCGCGGCGGCCTTCACCGTGGTGGTGATCGGCATCATCGTCGCCGGCTCGCTGTGGGTCATGCACAACATGAACGTGCACATGATGCACTGACGTCATCCCGACGTTGCTGCATGCAGAAAGGCCGCCCTCGGGCGGCCTTTCTGCGTCTGGGAGTGCCGCCGAGGTGGGGTAGGTTCCCAAACGACTGCCGATACCCCTTCCGCGCCTGGCGAGCGCGTGACAATCATGAAGGCCGCGCACCGGCAATGGCACCGGCAGGGCTTGCGTCGTCCAGCGGTCATGTCGCCACCGCGCGTTGCGTCGTTACCGGCGGTCGACCAAGGTTCGACCCTGCCGCCAAACGTGCTCGAAGCTACCCGGTGCCCGCGTCGTGCGGTACCGCGTCCTACGCCGCCTTCGCCAGGCGCAGGAACGCGTCGGCCGCCACCGGCCGGCCCAGGTGATACCCCTGCAGCAGGTCGCAACCGAGGTCGCTCAGGTACTGGCGCTGCCCGTCCGTCTCCACGCCTTCGGCGACGATCTGCAGCTGCAGCGACCGCCCCAGCGCGATGATCGACGACACGATCGCCGCGTCTTCGGCGTTGTCTTCCAGATCGCGCACGAACGCACGGTCGATCTTCAGCTCGGTGGCCGGCATGCGCTTGAGGTAGAGCAGGCTGGAGTAGCCGGTGCCGAAATCGTCGATGGAGATGTTCACGCCCATGTCGGTCAGGCCGTGCAGGATCTGCAGGCTGGCTTCCACGTCCTTCATGGCGGTGGTTTCGGTGACTTCCAGGGTCAGGTGGCGCGGGTCCAGCGCGTGCTTTTCCAGCGTGCGCCGCACCGTCTCCAGCAGGGTGCTCGAGCCGAACTGCAGCGGCGACAGATTCACTGCCATCGACCACTCCGGGTAGCCCGCATCGTGCCACTGCCGCAGCTGCGCGCAGGCCCGGTCCAGTACCCATTCGCCCAGCGGCAGGATCAGGCCGCTGCGTTCGGCCACGGGAATGAAACTGTCCGGGCTGAGCAGGCCCAGCTCGGGGTGCTGCCAGCGCACCAGGGCTTCGGCGCCGATCAGCGCCTGGCCATTGGCCGGGAACTTGGGCTGGTAGTGCAGCACCAGTTCGTCGCGCTGGATGGCACGGCGCAGTTCCTGCAGCAGCTTGAGCTGGCGGTTGGCGCTGACATGCATCGATTCGGTGAAGAAGGTATAGCCGTTCCGGCCCGAATCCTTGGTGTGGTACATGGCGGCGTCGGCGTGCGCCATCAGTGCCCGCTCGTCGGTGGCATCGGCCGGGTACAGCGCGATGCCCAGGCTGGCGGTGACCTGCAGTTCCAGCGTGTCGATGACGAACGGCTCGGCCACGCAGGCGATGATCCGTTCGGCGACCACGGCCGCATCTTCAGGATCGTCGACCTGGAACACGATCACGAACTCATCGCCGCCCAGCCGCGCGAAGGTGTCGTGGCTGCGCAGCAAGGCGCTCACGCGCTCGCTCATCTGGATCAGCAGCTTGTCGCCAAGCTGGTGGCCGTAGGCGTCGTTGATGGCCTTGAAGCCATCCAGGTCGCAGAACATCACCGCGAAGCTGAACTGCCGCCGCTGCGCTTTTTCGATGGCCTGTTCGATGCGGTCCTGCAGCAGCATGCGGTTGGGCAGCTGGGTCAGCGGGTCGTGCAGGGCGGCCTGCAGCAGCTTCTCGTTGGCGTGCGCCAGTGAATCGGCCAGCACGCCGGTGCGGGTGCGCATCTGGCGGTCGAATACCGACGCCAGCAGGGCAATGCCAAGCGTGGCCAGGGTGGTCACGATGACCAGCACCGCCAGCCACTTGCTGTCCAGGCCGGCGCCGACCACCGCCCCGCAGATGCTGCCGGCGGGGAAGTTCGCCGCGGCCATGCCGGTGTAGTGCATGCCCACGATGGCCAGGCCCATCACCACCGACGCCATGCCGCGCAGCAGCAGCGCACGACGCTGTTCCAGCCGCAGCCGGAAGGCGATCCAGAGCGCCGCACCGGCCGCGACCACGGCAATCAGCAGCGACAGCGTGAACCAGAACGGGTCGTACTCGATGCCCGGCTGCATCTGCAGCGCGGCCATGCCCAGGTAATGCATGGCGGCGATGCCCAGGCCCATCAGCACCGCGCCGGCGCCCAGCCGCGCCCACGGCAGCGCCGGGCGCGAGACCAGCCACAGCGCATACGCCGAGGCGCCCACCGATACCGCCAGCGAGAACAGGGTGATGCCCAGGTCGTAACCCACCGGGATCGGCAGGTGGAAGGCCAGCATGCCGATGAAGTGCATCGACCAGATACCCAGCCCCATCGCGCCGGCGCCGCCGGCCAGCCACCAGCGGGCGACCCGCCCCTGGGTGCTGGCAAGCCTGCCGGCCATGTCCAGCGCGGTATACGAGGCGAGGATGGCAACCAGCAGCGAGAACACGACAAGACTCTGGCTGTAGGTGCCGGTCATGGAAAAGCCTGGAAAAGAATGGAAGGGGCAGTCGCCCGCGGTGGTATCGGCATCGCCACGGGGAACTTGAGGGCGATCCGCACGGCGCGTCTCGGTTGCTGCGACGCGGCTCGGCTATCCTGCCCGACAACCGATGAAGTGGAAGTGGACATGGCCAAGCGACTCACCGCGTACGTCTGCAGTGAATGTGGCGCCGAATACAGCAAGTGGCAGGGCCAGTGCACCGAATGCGGCGTCTGGAACGTGCTGACCGAGATCACCCTGGAAAGCGCGACCCCCGCCAGCAAGGCCTCGCCGGCGTCGCGCCGCTCGGGGTGGGCGGGCAAGGTCGATGCGCCGAAGATCATGGCGCTCAAGGACGTGCAGCAGACCGAGCACCTGCGGGTGAGCACCTGCATCGGCGAGTTCGATCGCGTGCTCGGTGGTGGCCTGGTCGAGGGCGCGGTGATCCTGGTCGGCGGCGATCCCGGCATCGGCAAGTCCACGCTGCTGCTGCAGGCGGTGGCGAAGATGGCCGCGACCCTGCCGGTGCTGTACATCACCGGCGAAGAATCGCTGTCGCAGGTCGCCGGCCGCGCAGTGCGGCTGGATCTGCCGCTGGACAACGTCAACGCCCTGGCCGAAACCCAGGTGGAAGCGATTCTGCAGCACGCCAGCGTGGCCCGGCCCAAGCTGATCGTGGCTGACTCCATCCAGACCCTGTGGACCGAATCGCTGACCGCCGCGCCCGGCTCGGTCAGCCAGGTCCGCGAGAGTGCCGCGCGGCTGGTGCGCTTCGCCAAGGAAACCGGCACCGCCGTGTTCCTGGTCGGCCACGTCACCAAGGAAGGCGGTATTGCCGGCCCGCGCGTGCTCGAGCACATGGTCGATGCGGTGCTGTACTTCGAAGGCGAGAGCGGCAGCCGCTTCCGCCTGCTGCGCGCGTTCAAGAACCGCTTCGGCGCGGTCAACGAACTGGGCGTGTTCGCGATGGGCGAGAAGGGCCTGAAGGAAGTCTCCAACCCGTCGGCGATCTTCCTTTCCGGCGGCAGCACGCAGCAGCCCGGCAGCTGCGTGATGGTCACCCGCGAGGGCACCCGGCCACTGCTGGTGGAAGTGCAGGCGCTGGTGGACACCTCGCCATTGTCCAACCCGCGCCGCGTCGCGGTGGGGCTGGAGCAGAACCGGCTGGCGATGCTGCTGGCGGTGCTGCACCGCCAGCAG
>NZ_QAIW01000181.1:6104-6616 GCF_003061285.1 Stenotrophomonas sp. HMWF003
TGCTGCTGGCGGTGCTGTCCTCGCTGCAGGACCGGCCGCTGGCCGAGAAGACCATTGCCTTTGGCGAGGTCGGCCTGTCCGGCGAGATCCGCCCGGTGCCCAACGGCGAAGATCGCCTGCGCGAAGCGGCCACCCACGGCTTCAAGCGCGCGATCGTGCCCAAGGCCAACGCGCCCAAAACCGGCAGCGTGAAGGGCATGGAGGTGATCGCGGTGGAGCGGCTGTCCGAGGCGATTGAAGCGGCCTGAGCCTTACACTGAAGGCGTCATCATCAATTCAATGGAGTAGTGCGTGCGCAGAGGGATGTTGTGGATGGCGTTGGTGTTGGCGCCGACGGTACAGGCCGCGCCGGCCTGCGGCGATCCGGTGGCCGTGGGGCAGGCGTTTCTGAAGGCGAGTGCAGACGATTTCCTCGCCACCTCGCCGAGCGTGCTCACCCCTGGTTTCGCCCAGTTGCTGGCGGGTGAGCGCGAGTGCCAGCGGGTGGAAGAGGGCATCTGCCGGTTCGACAG
>NZ_QAIW01000181.1:6644-7190 GCF_003061285.1 Stenotrophomonas sp. HMWF003
GCAGAGCCCGGCTCTACGAGACAACCCCGGATCACGCAGCCGGGCAGAGCCCGGCGCTACCGCGAATGCCCGAACACCAGTTCGATCACGAACTGGCTGCCGAAGAAGGCCAGCAGCAGCAGCGCCATCGCGGTCAGGGTCCAATGCACGGCCTTGGCGCCCCGCCAGCCGTAGCGGCGGCGGCCGATCAGGAGCGTGCCGAACACGATCCACGACAGCACGCTGAGCACGGTTTTGTGCACCAGCTTCTGGGCCAGCAGGTCATCGACGAACAGCACGCCGGTGACCAGGGTCAGGGTGAGCAGTGCGAAGCCGACTGTGATCACCCGGAACAGCAGGGCCTCCAGGTCGGCCAGCGGCGGCAGTGCCCGCAGCCAGGGGCGGAAATCGCGGCGGCGCAGCGCCCGTTCCTGCAGCCACAGCATGATCGCCAGCAGCGCGGCCACGCTCAGCGTGGCGTAGGCCAACAGCGCCAGCCAGGCGTGCGTGGCCAGCTGCCAGCCCAGCGGCTTGCTCGGCTCATGGCCATACCCGTGGTAGATGCAC
>NZ_QAIW01000181.1:7200-13603 GCF_003061285.1 Stenotrophomonas sp. HMWF003
GCAGCCATCGGGAACACCAGCACGCCCAGCGCGGCCATGCGTCCGCGCGCGGCCACCAGCGAGGTCAGCCAGGCCATGCCCAGGCCCACCAGCGACAGCGCGGCGAAGAAGTGCATGTCCGGGCCACCGGTGGTACGCATCGCCACCAGTACGTGGTAGCCGCCGTGCAGCAGCATGGCCGGCAGCGCCGGCCACAGCCAGGCGGGTGAGCGGATCGCGTCATCGCGGCTGACGGCGCGCACCAGCAGGGCGGTGGCGGTCAGGTACAGCAGGGTCGCGATGAGAACGATTGTCATCGTGGCAGTTTCGCATACCCCCGGGGTGCTGGCGATGCCTGCGGCCACGGGGCGCAGGTGCGGTCCGGGGTGCTTGGCGGACCCGCTATACTGTGCGTCTCTCTGTCTTTCGTTCTGAACAGGTTGCCTCCATGTTCGAGTCCCTGACCCAGCGCCTCTCCGGCACCATCGAGCGGCTGCGTGGCCGCGGTCGCCTCACCGAGGAAAACATCCGCGAGGCCACCCGCGAAGTGCGCATCGCGCTGCTTGAGGCCGACGTCGCCCTGCCGGTCGTGCAGGCGCTGGTCGAGCGCATCAAGGTGCGCGCCGTCGGCCAGGAAGTGCTCAAGTCGCTGACCCCCGGCCAGGCGCTGATCAAGGTCGTGCGCGACGAGCTGACCACGGTCATGGGCTCGGCGGCGTCGGACCTCAACCTCAACGTGCCGGCCCCGGCGATCATCCTGATGGCCGGCCTGCAGGGTGCGGGCAAGACCACCACGGTGGCCAAGCTTGCCAAGCACCTGAAGGAAAAGCGCAAGAAGAAGGTGATGGTGGTGTCGGCCGACGTCTACCGTCCGGCCGCGATCGAGCAGCTCAAGACCCTGGCCGACCAGGTAGGCGTGCTGTTCTTTGCCTCCAGTGCCGACCAGAAGCCCGAAGCGATCGTCCGCGCGGCCATCGATGACGCACGCAAGTCGTTCGCCGATGTGCTGATCGTCGATACCGCCGGCCGCCTGGCCATCGACGACGCCATGATGGCCGAGATCAAGGCGCTGCACGCAGCGGTCAACCCGGCCGAAACCCTGTTCGTGGTCGACGCCATGACCGGCCAGGACGCGGCCAACACCGCCAAGGCCTTCGGCGAAGCACTGCCGCTGACCGGCGTGGTGCTGACCAAGACCGACGGTGACGCCCGTGGCGGTGCCGCACTGAGCGTGCGCTACATCACCGGCAAGCCGATCAAGTTCGTCGGCGTCAGCGAAAAGCCCGACGGCCTGGACGTGTTCCACCCCGACCGTATCGCCAGCCGCATCCTGGACATGGGCGACGTGCTGTCGCTGGTGGAGCAGGTCGAGCAGCAGGTCGACAAGGACAAGGCCCAGAAGCTGGCCGAGAAGGTCGCCAAAGGCAAGAAGTTCGATCTGAACGACATGCGCGACCAGCTCGAGCAGATGCAGAACATGGGCGGCATCGGCGGCCTGATGGACAAGCTGCCGGGCCTGGGCAACATTCCCGAGCACCTCAAGCAGCAGGTCAGCCAGGGCAAGGAAGTGCCGCGCATGATCGCCATCATCAACTCGATGACCAAGAAGGAACGCCGCAACCCGGGCCTGCTCAACGGCTCGCGCCGTGCCCGTATCGCGCGCGGTTCCGGCCTGACCCCGGCCGACGTCAACAAGCTCATGAAGCAGTTCCAGCAGATGGAAAAGATGATGAGCAAGATGGCCGGCGGCGGCATGAAGGGCATGATGCGCAGCATGAAGGGCATGATGGGGGCCATGGGTGGCCGCGGCGGCCTGCCGTTCCGCTGAGTGCCCCGTGCGCGGCCGGCCTTCGGGCCCCGCGCAGCCTCTGTTCCACCGTAGTGTCCGCTCGCGTCACCGGCCTGCGCCTTTGCCTCTTGCCAGCCCCTTGGTCGGGTGCTTGACTAGCACGCTGTTGAATCTCTCAAAGGAATGCCCGTGAACAAGTCGATCGTGGTGGTGGCGCTGGTCCTGGCGCTGGCCGCCTGCAAGGACGACACGTCGATGTCGCAGAAGGCAGGCAGTGCGATCAGCGGCACCGCCGCCGATTTCGTCGCCGGCCTGGGCGAGGGCGTGGACAAGCGCATGAGCGTGACGCTGCAGATCGACCCCGGCTTGGCCGCACGCGGCCTGACCGTGACCCAGGGCAAGAGCCGTGGCATGGGCTCCAAGGACGCGGCGGTGTACGTGGTGGCCGACAAGCCGTTCAAGGGCAAGCTGGTGGCACGCGCGCTGGATGCCGAGGGCACCGAGATCGGCCGGGCCGTCGTCGAAGAAGAATTCGCCGCCGACGACGCGCGCTATGTGACCTTCACGTTCAACGAGGAAATGGACAGCCAGCTGGTCCGCACCTACGCGGTGTCGGCGCGCTGAATCCTGCCGGCGTGCATGCCGGGCAGGGCGGTGCGGCGTATGCTGGCCGGGTCTGACCCTACAGGTGCGCCGCGCGTGAGTCTTTCGCCGATCCTCGAACGCGCCGACAGTTTCTGTCGGCGTTTTGCCTTGCAGGCCCCGATTCTGCTTGCCCCGATGGCCGGCGCCTGCCCGGTGCCGCTGTCGGCCGCGCTGGCCACGGCCGGCAGCATGGGCGCGATGGGCGCGGTGCTGTCCCAGCCAGCGGACATCGTGGCGTGGATGGACGATTTCCGCGCGCAGTCCAGCGGGCCGGCCCAGGTCAATGTGTGGGTGCCCGACGCGCCGCCGCAGCGCGATGCCGAGGCCGAAGCGGCCACGCGCGCGTTCCTGGCGCAGTGGGGGCCGGAGGTGCCGGCCAGTGCCGCCGATGCTGGCCCGGCCGATTTCGATGCGCAGTTCGATGCGCTGATCACCGCGCGTCCGGCGGTGGCCTCGACCATCATGGGCGTGTTCTCCGCAGCGCAGGTACAGCGCCTGAAAGACGCTGGCATTGCCTGGATCGCGTGCGCGACGACCCTGGCCGAAGCGCGCGCCGCCCAGGCCGCCGGGGCCGACGCGGTGGTGGCGCAGGGGTTTGAAGCCGGCGGGCATCGTGGTGCGTTCGATCCGGACGCGGCCGAGCGTCAGCTGGTGGGGTTGTTCGCGCTGCTGCCGCGGCTGGCCGATCATCTGGACATCCCGGTCATCGCGGCCGGTGGCATTGCCGATGGTCGCGGCATCGCCGCGGCGCTGACGCTGGGTGCCAGCGCGGTGCAGGTAGGCACCGCGTTCCTGCGCACCCCCGAATGCGCGATCGATCCGGCCTGGTCGCACGCACTCGCCGCGGCCGAACCCGAAGACACCTGGCCGACGCGGGCATTCAGTGGCCGGCTTGGCCGCGGGCTGGCCACCGCCTACGTGCGCGCCGCCGCCGGCCCTGACGCGCCGCCGCCGCGGCCGTATCCGGTGCAGCGCGGGCTCAGTGCGCCGATGCGCGCGCAGGCCAACCGCGAGCACCGCATCGACGCCATGCAGGCCTGGGCCGGGCAATCGGCCTGGATGGCACCGGCGCGCCCGGCCACCGAGGTGCTGCAGCAGATGTGGTCCGACGCGCGGGCGCTGCTGGAATGACGCTCTACTGCAACGGCCAGCGCGCCAGCGTCGAGGATCTTGCCGGCGCGTTGACCAACTACGGCCACTTCACCTCGCTGCAGGTGCGCGGTGGCGCGGTGCAGGGCCTGGACCTGCACCTGCAGCGGTTGCAGCAGGGCACCGAAGCCTTGTTCGGCACCGCGCTGGAGGCGGCGCAGGTCCAGGCCTGGATGCAGCACGCGCTGCATGCCGAAGAGATGCGCGATGCCGCGTTGCGGGTGACGGTGTTCTCGCGTGCGTTCGATTTCCGCCAGCCGCTGCGCCCGGTCGCGGTGGATGTGCTGGTGGCGGTCGCGCCGCCGGTGACGATGCCGGCCACGGCGCGGCGCGTGCGTTCGGTGGTGTACCAGCGCGAGCTGCCGCACCTCAAGCACGTAGGCACCTTCGCCCTGTTCGAACAGCGTCGGCGGGCGGTGCAGGACGGGTTCGATGATGCGCTGTTTGTCACCGACGACGGCGAGGTCAGCGAGGGCAGCACCTGGAACATCGCCTTCCTGCAGGGCGACCAGATCGTGTGGCCGCAGGCGCCGGCCCTGCGGGGCACCCACGAACGGCTGCTGCAGGCCGGGTTCGCGCCGGCGCAGCAGCAGGTGCGCCCGGTGGCGCTGGCCGAGCTGGACCGGTTCAACGGCGCCATCGCCTGCAATTCGGCCGGGGTCTGGCCGATCGAAGCGATCGACGGGGTGACCTTCGCCCGGTCCGAGATGTTCTGCCAGTGGGCCCGGGGCAGCCTGGAGGCCGCGCCCTGGCAGCCCTTGGGGGCCATCGATGGCGTCGGTTAGCGCGCTATTCAGCTTGGCCGGTCTTCACAGGCTTGGAATGACCGCAGGCCGCCGCTATAATCGCCGGCTTACCGCGCCATCCTGGCGACTGGGCAATTGAGGAAACAACACCATGGTCAAGATTCGACTGACCCGCGGCGGCGCCAAGAAGCGTCCCTTCTACCACATCATCGTGACCGACTCGCGCAGCGCCCGTGATGGCCGCAACATCGAGCGCGTCGGTTACTACAACCCGGTGGCCCAGGGTGCGGAATCCCGCATCGTGCTGGACCTGCCGCTGGTCGACAAGTGGGTTGCCAACGGCGCCCAGATGACCGACAAGGTTCGCAACCTGTACAAGGAAGCGACCAAGGCCCAGGCCTCGGCGGCCTGATCCTGACGGGCCGCGCCTGCCGCGGCCCATTCGGTCTATTCAGATGAAAGATACCGAGCGCCGGATCCTGCTGGGCAGGATTGTCGGCGCTTTTGGTGTGCGAGGCGAGATCAAGCTCGAGTCCTGGACCGAGCCGCGTACCGCCATTTTCAACTATCAGCCCTGGATCCTGCGCACGCCCGCCGGCCAGGAGAGCACCCTGACCGGGGCACGCGGACGTCAGTCCGGCAAGCATCTGGTCGCGGTGTTTCCGGGCATCACCGACCGCGATGTGGTCGAGTCGATGTACGGAACCGAAGTCTATGTATCGCGCAGCGCGCTGCCGCCGCCGAAGGCCGACGAGTATTACTGGGTCGACCTCGAAGGCTTGCAGGTGCGTACCGTTGACGGCGTTGAACTGGGGCGGGCGTCGCACCTGTTCTCGACCGGCTCCAACGACGTGCTGGTGGTGCAGGGCGACCGTGAGCGGATGATTCCGTTCGTGCAGCCCGAATTCGTCGTCTCGGTGGATTTCGAGGCCAACCTGATCGTGGTCGACTGGGATCCGGAGTTCTGATCCGGTGAGAATCGACGTCATCACGTTGTTCCCCGAGTTCATGGCACAGTCGGCCGCGCTGGGCGTGGTCGGTCGTGCCGCCGAGCGCGGCCTGCTCGACCTGCATGGCTGGAATCCGCGTGACTATGCCGAAGGCAATTACCGCCGGGTGGACGACCGTCCGTTCGGCGGCGGCCCCGGCATGGTCATGCTGATCGAGCCACTGCGCGCCTGCCTGGCCGCGGCGAAGGCGGCCGATCCGGCGCCTGCGCCGGTGATCTACCTCAGCCCGCAGGGTGCGCCGCTGACCCAGGCCAAGGTGCGTGAACTGGCCGCGCTGCCGCGCATGATCCTGCTGTGCGGGCGTTATGAAGGCATCGATGAGCGCTTCCTCGATGCGGAGGTCAGCGAGGAAATCTCGATCGGCGATTACGTCCTGTCCGGCGGTGAGCTGGGCGCGGCGGTGATCGTCGATGCTGTGACCCGGTTGCAGGAGGGCGCCCTGGGCGATGCCGAATCGGCCGCCCAGGACAGTTTCGAAGGCCCGCAGGGGCTGCTGGACTGCCCGCATTTCAGCCACCCGGCCCAGCATGAATGGGGCACCGTCCCGGACGTGCTGCGCTCGGGCAACCATGCCGCCATCGCCCGCTGGCGCCGCCAGCAGTCGCTGCTGCGGACCGCAACCCGGCGGCCGGACCTGCTTGACGAGGCCCAGCTGTCCAAGGCCGACCGGATTCTGCTCGCGCAGGCCCGGCAGGCCCTGGCCGACGACCCTTCCCCCTAGCGCGGGGCAGGAATCTTCGGTTATCATTGGCGATTCCCATCAGGCCGTTGCGCCCGGTGGTGGAAACCCTACAAAAAACGTGCAGCACAGTCCGGTGACTGCATGAGCCCACGTTGTCGAACGACACGACCACCCGAACACTATCGGTGCACCCATGAGCAAGCTGAACAAAACCATCCTTGCGGATTTCGAATCCGCCCAGATCACCCGCGAGCTGCCGAAGTTCAGCCAGGGTGACACCGTCGTCGTCAACGTGAAGGTCAAGGAAGGCAACCGTGAGCGCGTCCAGGCTTACGAAGGCGTCGTGATCGGCACCAAGAACGCCGGCCTGAACTCCGCGTTCACCGTCCGCAAGATCTCGCAC
>NZ_QAIW01000181.1:13613-23766 GCF_003061285.1 Stenotrophomonas sp. HMWF003
CTACCTGCGTGGCCTGGAAGGCAAGGCTGCCCGCATCAAGGAAGATCTGGCTGCCGCTGCGCAGGCCAAGCAGGCCCGCCTGGCTGCTGCCAAGGCTGCCCAGTAATACCGCGCCGACAACCCCGGTTGTCGCGCAACGAACGGCCACCTTCGGGTGGCCGTTTTCGTTTGTGGCGCATGCCAACAGCGGGGGCATGATCCGCAGGTGTCCGCTGGAGTTGCCCTGGCGGCCACGCACCGATTACGGTAATCCCCCCACGCTCAGGTCAGGACGACGATGCCCCATTACCCCGCCAAGGTCCGCACCGCGCTGCAGCTCATGCACGACGCCGGTGTTCCGCAGACGCTGCGCGCGCCGCCGTTGCACCGGCTGCTGTGGCGGTTGGGCATTGCGGTGTCGCCGCCGCTGCTGGCCGGTTTCACCGCCAACGCGCTGCTGATGGGCGTGTTCTTCGGCGTGACCTGGGGCGTGTTGATGCTGCCGCTGTTCGGGCTGCTGGTACCCCTGAAGACGTGGGGGATCGCGGCTAGCGCCTGCTTGGCCGGCGCATTGTTCGGCGTGATCATGGGGCTGATCATGCGCGCCCAGCAGCAGCGCTACCGGCTGCCGGCGTGGCGCAGCCTGCCGGAAGGGGGCGCCGCTTAACCGGTGCGGTGTGGCACCGGTTGCGGGGCGGCCGTGGGCGGCGCGTCCGGGTTGAGGTCGGCCACCGGTGACGGCGGCATGGCCGGCACCTCGGCCGGGGCCGCCATCTCTTCGCGATGGGTCGGCAGCATGTGCGCCTTGCGCCAGCCACCCCAGCGGTAATACGCCAGCGACAGCAGCATCGCGCAGAACGAGCTGACCGGGAAACTCCACCACACCGCGTCGGCGCCCCAGCTGTCCTGCAGCAGTTCGGCGAACGGCACGCGGATGCCCCACAGCGAAACGGCCAGGATCAGCAGCGGCGGAATCACCGCGCCGGTGGAGCGCACCACGCCGGAAATGACGAAGTTCACGCCGAAGAACAGGAACGACCACACCGCGATGTGGTTGAGGTGGCGGGCCACCTCCAGCGACTGGCTGGCGTCGGGCAGGAACAGCGCCAGCGTGTAGCGGTCCAGCAGGATCAGCGGCAGGATCAGCACGCCGGTCAGCAGGAAGTTGTACAGCACGCCACTGCGCGCGGTGCCGCGCACGCGGTCCCAGTTGCCGGCGCCGACGTTCTGCGCGGCCATCGACGAACAGGCCGCGCCGATGGCCATCGCCGGCATCTGCACGTACGTCCACAGCTGCAGCGACGCGCCATAGGCGGCGGCAGTGTCGGTGCCGTAGCCGTTGACCATGCTCATCATCAGGATCATCGACAGCGAGATCAGCACCATCTGCAGGCCCATCGGCACGCCCTTGACCACCAGCGCACGCAGGATGGTGGTGTCGATGCGGAACATCGCCATGTCCTTGCGTCCCAGCCACAGCACGTGCCGCTTGTTGCGCATGTACCAGAGCAGGCCGATCAACGACAGGGTCTGCGCGATCAGCGTGGCCCACGCCGCGCCGGCGATGCCCAACTGCGGGAACGGACCGATGCCGAAGATCAGCAGCGGGTTGAAGCCGATGTCCAGCACCACCGACAGCAGCAGGAAGCGGAACGGCGTGCGCGAATCGCCGACACCGCGCAACGCCGAGCTCAGGAAGGCGAACGCATACAGCGTGGGCATCGCCAGGAAAATGATGCGCAGGTAGGCCTCGGCCAGTGGCAGCGACTCGGCCGGCGTGCCCATCGCGGCCAGCAGCGGGTGCGACAGCCACCAGCCGGCGATGGCGATCACCACCGACAGGCCGATGAAGAAGGTGGCACTGGTGCCCATCACCCGGCGTGCCTGGGGAATGTCGCGCGCGCCCATGGCCTGGCCGATCAGGATGGTGGCGGCCATGCCGATGCCGAACACCGAGCCGATCAGGAAGAACATGATGTTGTTGGCGTTGGCCGTGGCGGTCAGCGCCGCCTCGCCGAGGAAGCGCCCCACCCAGATCGCATTCACCGACCCGTTCAGCGACTGGGCGATGTTGCCGGCCAGGATCGGCAGCGCGAACAGGAACAGGTTGCGCCCGATGGGGCCGGTGGTCAGGTCAAGCGGCGCCTTGGCCATGTGCGATGGAGATCGGGCTCGGGGAGAGGCACACTAGCATCAAGCCCGTCAGGGAGGTATCGCGATGCAGACGCTCAACCGCAGCAGGTGCCGGCGCGCCGCACTGGCTGACCGGTTCATGCCCGTGCTGGTGCCGCTCTTGATTGCCGCGGTGCTGCCCGCATGTTCTTCGGGTATGGACCGCCTCGGCGATGCGCAGGTGCGGCCCATGGACCGACCGGAATGCCAGGTCGGCAGCGAGCGCCGGGATCTTGATGCGGGCGTGCCCGTGCTGATCGGTGGCACTGGCTGCCGCGGCAATCCGGCGGCGCCGCAATCCCTGAACCGACGACCGGCAGAGCCGGGGAGCTGAACAACCCGCATGATCGAAGCAACGCCGTTGGCCGCCGTGCGGCTGGATGTGTGGCTGTGGGCCGCACGCTTCTTCAAGACCCGCAGCCTGGCCAAGCAGGCCGTGGAGACGGGCAAGGTGGACGTGGCCGGGCAGCGCCCCAAATCCTCGCGCGCGGTGCGCGTGGGCGAGCAGCTGCAGATCAGCCGGGGCGACGATATCTACGAGGTGCAGGTGCGTGGCCTGAGCGAGCTGCGCGGGCCGGCGCCGGTGGCGCAGCAGTTGTATGAGGAAAGCGAGGCGTCGCGTGCGCGGCGGGCCGAGGCGCATGCCCAACGCCAGGCCGCGCGCAATGGCTACCTGCCGCCGGAGCATCGGCCGGACAAGCGCGCGCGCCGGTTGATCCGTGCGCTCGGGGATATCGATTCGCTCTAGCGGATGCCGGGTTTCCGTGCATTGTTGCTATGGATGGTGGAAACACGCGCGCAGTCACGGTGCGCTCCAGAGGCATGCGTCAGGCTGCTGCTTCGTTCAAGGAGTCGCGCCCATGCGCCCGCTGTTGATCCGCCTGTGTTTTCTGACTTTGTGCCTGTTCGCCTTCGGTGCGCAGGCCGCCGCCGATGCTTTCTGGAGCCAGCCGCAACGCGGTGGCAACAGCTTCAACGAACAACCCCCGGACCGCGCGTACTTCGATGCGCTGCGCGCCACCGGTGCCACCTGGGTACGGTTGACCCCGGACAAGTGGCGGTCGGCGGGCGGCCGCGATTTCCTGATGGGCAACGCAGATCGCTACCAGGGGCTGGTGCCGGCCGACGTGGCCACCCTGCGGCGGGTGCTGGACGATGCCGATGCTGCCGGCATGAAAGTGGTGCTGGTGCCGCTGTCGCTGCCGCTGCTGCGCTGGAAGCAGAAAAATGACGGCGTGGTCGACCAGCGGCTCTGGCAGTCGTTCGACAACCACCTGCCGGCGCAGGCGTTCTGGCGCGACCTCGCGCGCGCGCTGCACGGGCACCCGGCGCTGGTGGCCTACAACCTGATCAACGAGCCCGCGCCGGAGTACGGCACCACGCTGCGCGAACACGCCGACCCGGCCGCGATGCGTGCCTGGTATGCCACGGTGAAGGATGGGCCGCGCGATCTGCCGCGCTTCTACACCGGCCTGATCGCAGCCGTGCGCGAGGTCGACGCCGACATGCCGCTGATGCTGGACCCGGGCTGGTATGCCGCGGCCGACGCGTTGGCGTACTGGCCTGAGCCGCTCAAAGATCCCCATCTGCTGTACAGCGTGCACATGTATGAACCGTACGCGGCCACCAGTGCGCCCAACCAGACGCGGAGCCCGCCGTATCGCTATCCGGCGGTGGTGCCGTTCGGGTCTGGCAAGGAACAGTGGGATGCAGAGCGTGTGGCCAGCTACCTGCAGCAACCCATTGCGTGGGCCGACCAGCATGGCGTGGCGCGCAGCCAGATGGTGGTCGGCGAGTTCGGCTGCATGCGCCGTTGGGCGGATTGCCCGGCCTACCTGGAGGACGTCCTGCGCGTGCTGGAGGCGCACAAGGTGCATTGGGCCTTCTACGCGTTCCGCGAGGATGCGTGGGATGGTATGGACTACGAACTGGGCGATGCCGCACTGCCCTGGACCTACTGGCAGGATGTGGAGGCGGGCAAGGTGCCGACGCTCAAGCGCACTGACAGCCCGCAGTTCGCCCCGATCCTCAAACGCCTGCGCGCCGCCGGTCATTGACCCGCGCGTGCGACCGCCTCCCGTCGAATTGCATGTCGACGGACGCCGCAAGGGACCGACCCGCAGGTCGGTCCCCTGGATGGCTCAGGCGTGCAGGTCGTAGCGATCCAGTTCCATCACCCGCGTCCAGGCGGCGACGAAATCCCGGACCAGCTTCTTCTCGCCGTCGGCACTGGCGTACACCTCGGCCAGCGCGCGCAACACCGAGTTGGAGCCGAACACCAGATCGGCCCGGCTGCCGGTCCAACGCTTGGCGCCGCTGCTTTCGTAACCAGTGCCAGCGGCCTTCCATTGCGTGCGCATGTCCAGCAGGTTCACGAAGAAGTCGTTGCTCAACGTGCCCGGGCGATCGGTCAGCACGCCCTGCGCATTGCCGTCGACGTTGGCCCCCAGCGCGCGCAGCCCGCCGACCAGCGCGGTCATCTCCGGCGCGGTCAGCGTGAGCAGCTGCGCCTTGTCGATCAGCAGCACCTCGGCGGGCACGCTGTAACGGCCCTTGAGGTAATTGCGGAAGCCGTCGGCATACGGCTCCAGCACCGCGAACGAGTCCACGTCGGTCTGTTCCTGGCTGGCATCGGTGCGGCCGGGCGTGAACGGCACGCTGATGTCGTGGCCACCGGCCTTGGCGGCCTGTTCAACACCCACGCCACCGGCCAGCACGATCAGGTCGGCCAGCGACACCTGCTTGCTGCCGCTACCGTTGAAGTCCGCCTGGATCTTCTCCAGCGCGGCCAGCACCTTGGCCAGCTGCTGCGGCTGGTTCACCGCCCAGTCCTTCTGTGGGGCCAGGCGGATGCGCGCCCCGTTGGCACCGCCACGCTTGTCCGAGCAGCGGAAGGTCGATGCCGACGCCCACGCGGTGGACACCAGCTCGGCCACGCTCAAACCGGCGTTGGCGATCTGCTGCTTCAGGCCGGCGATGTCCTGGGCGTCGACCAACGGCCGGGTCGCTTCGGGTACCGGATCCTGCCAGATGAACTCCTCGGCCGGGATCTCCGGGCCCAGGTAGCGCGTGCGCGGGCCCATGTCGCGGTGGGTCAGCTTGAACCAGGCGCGTGCGAAGGCATCGGCGAAGGCCTGCGGCTCGGCCAGGAAGCGGCGCGAGATCTTTTCGTAGGCCGGGTCCACGCGCAGCGACAGGTCGGTGGTGAGCATGGTGGGGCGATGCTTCTTCGACGGATCGTGCGCGTCGGGAATGATCGCCTCGCTGTCCTTGGCCACCCACTGATGGGCACCGGCCGGGCTCTTGGTCAGTTCCCACTCGTGGCCGAACAGGATCTCGAAGAAGTCGTGGCTCCATTGCGCCGGGGTGCGCGTCCAGGTGACTTCCAGGCCGCTGGTGATGGTGTCGCCGCCCTTGCCGCTGCCGAACGCGTTCGACCAGCCCAGGCCCTGGCTTTCCAGGCCGGCCGCTTCCGGCTCGGCACCGACGTTGTCGGCCGGGCCGGCGCCGTGGGTCTTGCCGAAGCTGTGGCCACCGGCAATCAGGGCAACGGTTTCCTCGTCGTCCATGGCCATGCGGCCGAACGTGTCGCGGATGTCGAAGGCGGCCTTGAGCGGGTCCGGGTTGCCGTCCGGGCCTTCCGGGTTCACGTAGATCAGGCCCATCTGCACGGCCGCCAGCGGATTCTCCAGGTCGCGCGAGTGGACGTCGCCATCGGCATCGTCATCGGACACCAGCACGCCGTGGTCTTCCTGCACGCCCTCCGAGCCATGCGCATAGCGCACGTCGCCGCCGAGCCAGGTGGTTTCGCGGCCCCAGTACACGTCCTGGTCCGGCTCCCAGGTATCGGGCCGGCCGCCGGCGAAGCCCAGCGTCTTGAAGCCCATCGACTCCAGCGCGACGTTGCCGGTGAGGATCAGCAGGTCGGCCCAGGAAATGGCCTGGCCGTATTTCTGCTTGATCGGCCACAGCAGGCGGCGCGCCTTGTCCAGGCTGACGTTGTCCGGCCAGCTGTTGAGCGGGGCGAAGCGCTGCTGGCCACGGCCACCGCCGCCACGCCCGTCGCCGATGCGGTAGGTGCCGGCGCTGTGCCAGGCCATGCGCACGAACAGGCCGCCGTAATGACCGAAGTCGGCAGGCCACCACTCCTGCGAGTCGGTCATCAGTGCGGTGAGGTCGGCCTTGAGTGCGGCGTAGTCCAGCCCCTTGAACGCGGTGGCGTAGTCGAAGCCGTCATCGAGCGGGGTGGAGCGGTTGGAATGCTGGTTGAGCAGGTCCACGCGCAGCTGCTTGGGCCACCAGTCGCGGTTGGTGGTGGCATCGCCGACGAGGGCGTGGTTGAACGGGCACTTGGCTTCGCTTTTCATGGGTCGCTACCTGTGTACTTGCGAATGTGGGCACCTGCCGCGGTTGGGCAGGGCGATCGGAAAGAGCGCATCGCTCAGGGCGAAGAGCATCCGGCACGGTCGATGGGCAGCGATTGGACGCGCGTGCGCGATGGGGTCAATCGATGCATCCGACGATCTCCTGCGGGAATGCCTCTACGTTAAGCACGTTCAGGCATTCGGTAAATTCGAACGAATCAACCAAAGCAATAGATAAGTTCTATCGCAAGGCGCCGGTAGTGCCGGCCGCTGGCCGGCTCCCGCACCCCTACCAGCGGCACACCCCAAGGCACGCCCCGAGATCAGCGCTTGCCGAGCAACCCACCGCCCAGCTTGAGCAGGTCGCCGATGCCCAGCTGGCCATCGCCGTCCTGGTCCAGCACCGAGGTGAGCAGGCCGCCGCTGCTGGCCGCTTGCGCTTCCTGGCCGAGTGCCTGGCTGAGCTGGCCGGCGTTGCCGCCGTTGGCGAAGCGCTGTGCCAGGTAGGACATGACGATCGGGGCGAGGATGGCCAGCAGTTGGCTGGTTTTGCTGCTGTCCAGGCCGGTGGCCTGGCTCAGGCCTTGGGCGGCACGGTCGCTGTTGCCGCCAAACACATGGCCGAGGATGCCGGCGCCGTTGGTGGCGTTGCCACCGCCGCCGCCGAGCACGCTGCCCAGCAGACCGCCCAGGTCGAAGCCGCCCCCGGCGGCCGGCGCGTGATCGCGCTGCAACGCGCCAAGCAGCGCATCGGCACCTTCCGGTTGCTGGGCGTTGCGGCCCATCGCGCCGAGCAGCAGCGGCAGGGCCGCGCCCACGGCGCTGCTGGCCTGGGCAGGTTCGATGCCCAGTTGCTGGGACACCTGCTGCAGGCCTTGGCCCTGCTGCAGTTGTTGGAAGAGGGAGGCGGCAAGCGATGCGTTGTTCACGACGGACTCCAGGCAGGTGGATGACCGCCCGAGCATACCGCCGGATTTACTACGGCAATGCGAAGGGACCACCCGACCAATGGGCGGGCCGCGGTGGGTATGCGTGGAGCCGGCCAGCGGCCGGCACTACCCGGGTGTGGGGCCACCCGACCAACGGTCGGGTGCCACCGGGGTGGGGATGCCGAACATCAACCGGTAGGGCACGACCGCTGGTCGTGCCGGGCGCCGGTCAGATCAGCGCCTTCAACCGGTACAGCGCTTCCAGCGCCTGCTTGGGGGTGAGCTCGTCGGGGTCGATGGCGGCCAAGGCGTCCTGGGCGGCGGTGTTGGGGGCGTTGAACAGGCCGAACTGCTGCGGTGCATCCAGCGCCTGCGGGGTGACCGTGGCGACATGGGTTTCTCCGCCCCGCTGCTCCAGTTCGGCCAGGCGACGGCGGGCCTGGGCGACCGTCGATTTCGGCAGGCCGGCCAGTGCGGCCACCTGCAGGCCGAAGCTGCGGTTGGCCGGGCCATCCTTTACGGCATGCATGAACACCAGCGCGTCGCCGTGCTCCACCGCATCCAGGTGCACGTTGGCGATACCGCTGGGGCCGCCTTCGTGCTGCTCGTCGGCCAGCGCGGTCAGCTCGAAGTAGTGGGTGGCAAACAGCGTGTAGCAGCGGTTCTGGTAGGCGAGGTGGCGGGCTACGGCATCGGCCAGGGCCAGGCCGTCGTAGGTCGACGTGCCGCGCCCGATCTCATCCATCAGCACCAGCGAGTGGGCGCTGGCGTGGTGCAGGATGTAGCTGGTTTCGGCCATTTCGACCATGAAGGTCGACTGCCCGCGCGCAAGGTCGTCGCCGGCACCGATGCGGGTCAGGATGCGGTCGATCGGGCCGATCACCGCGCGGCTGGCCGGCACGAAGCTGCCGATGTGGGCCAGCAGCACGATCAGTGCGTTCTGGCGCATGTAGGTGGATTTACCGCCCATGTTCGGGCCGGTGATCACCAGCATGCGGCGGTCCGGGTGCAGGTCCAGGTCGTTGGGCTCGAACGGCTGCTCGCGCACGGCTTCCACCACCGGGTGGCGGCCACGTTCGATGCGCAGGCACGGCGCGGTTTCCAGTTCCGGGCGCGCCCAGTCCAGCGCCTGGGCGCGCTCGGCGAAACCGGCCAGCACGTCCAGCTCGCTCAAGGCACCGGCGCATTGCTTGAGCGGTTCCAGCTGGCCGCCCAGCGTGTCCAGCAACTGCTCGTACAACACCTTCTCGCGCGACAGCGAACGCTCGCGCGCGGACAGCACCTTGTCTTCGAACGACTTCAGCTCCTCGGTGATGTACCGCTCGGCATTGGTCAGGGTCTGGCGGCGGGTGTAATGCACCGGCGCCTTGTCGCTCTGTCCCTTGCTGATTTCAATGTAGTAGCCGTGCACGCGGTTGTAGCCGACCTTCAGCGTGGCGATGCCGCTGCTGATGCGCTCGCGCTGCTCCAGGTCGATCAGGAACTGGTCGGCATGGGTGGACAGGCGGCGCAGTTCGTCCAGCTCGGCATCGAAGCCTTCGGCGATCACGCCGCCATCGCTCAGTTTCATCGGAGGCGTCGGCGCGATCGCACTGGCCAGCAGGTGCGCGCATTCGTCGTGCTCACCCAGCGCCGCATGCAGCGCGACCAGACGCGGCGAATCCAGCGGCGCCAGTACCGCGCGTACCTCGGGCAGCAGCCCCAGGCCGTCGCGCAGGGTGGAAAAATCGCGCGGGCGCGCCGAACGCAGCGCCACGCGGGTGAGGATGCGTTCCAGGTCGCCAAGCGCACGGAAGGCATCGCGGATGTCGCCCTCGGCACCGCGGTCGATCAGCGTCGCCACCGCATCGTGGCGGTGCACCAGCACATCGCGCAGCCGCAGCGGGCGGTGCAGCCAACGCCGCAGCAGGCGCCCGCCCATGGGCGTCACCGTGGTGTCGAGCACGCCGAGCAGGGTGTTGCGGGTATCCCCGTCCACCCGCGTGTCCAGTTCCAGGTGGCGGCGCGTGGCCGCGTTCATCGCGATGGCCTCGCTGGCCGTCTCGGTGGCGATCGCGGTGAGGTGGGGCAGGCGCTGCTTCTGGGTCTCTTCGACATAGCCCAGCAGCGCGCCGGCCGCGGCGGTGGCGCGCGGCTTGTCGTCGATGCCGAAGCCGGTCAGGTCGTGCAGCTTGAAGAAGGCCAGCAACTGGCGGCGGCCGCTGTCGGCGTCGAACAGCCACGGCGCACGGCGGCGGATGCCGTTGCGGTGCTTGAGGAACTCCGGCCAGTTTTCTTCATCGGGGACCAGCAGCTCGGCCGGCTCCAGCCGGGCCAGCTCGGCTTCCAGCGCGTCTTCCGAATCGACCTCGTTGACCAGGAAGCGGCCACCGGCCAGGTCCGCCCAGGCCAGGCCATAGCCATGCTTGCCGCGCGACAGCGCCATCAGCAGAGTGTCGCGGCGCTCGTCCAGCAGCGCTTCGTCGGTGACCGTGCCAGGGGTGACGATGCGCACCACCTTGCGTTCCACCAGGCCCTTGGCCAGGGCCGGGTCGCCGATCTGCTCGCAGATCGCGACCGATTCGCCCAGCGCCACCAGCCGTGCCAGGTAGCCTTCATAGGCATGCACCGGCACGCCGGCCATCGGGATCGGCGCGCCGCCGGAGCTGCCGCGCTGGGTGAGGGTGATGTCCAGCAGCCGCGCGGCCTTGCGCGCGTCGTCGTAGAACC
>NZ_QAIW01000182.1:0-1495 GCF_003061285.1 Stenotrophomonas sp. HMWF003
CCTCGACACTTGGCCGGTGGCCATGGAGGGAGCCAAGCGCATCGCCACGACCGGGGGAGGAACCAAAAAAAAACCGCTGCAGGGCAGCGGTTCTTTTCAACAGGCGGGCGGTGGCAACTCAGAGGTCGACGCGGCGGGCCTGCATGAACTTGGCGCTCCAGTAGCCGGTCATCAGGCTGTCCACGCGGACGTCCTTGCCGGTGCTGGGGGCGTGCAGGAAGCGGCCTTCACCGACGTAGATGCCCACGTGGTCAACCCGGCCCTTGCGGCCGAAGAACACCAGGTCGCCGGCAGCCAGCGCGTTGCGGTCGTTGATCAGTTCGGCTTCGCCGTCGTGGGCCATTTCGCGCGAGACGCGCGGCAGCTCGATGCCCAGAGCGGTGCGGAACACGTAGCCGACCAGGCCGCTGCAGTCGAAACCGCTGTCCGGCGAGGTGCCGCCCCAGCGGTACGGGGTGCCCAGCAGGGTCATCGCGCGGCGCAGCAGCGACTGCACCTTGCCGTTGTCGGCCGCGCCGCCGACCACGGCGCCGTTGGCGCCACTGCTGGCGTCGTAGTTGGCCAGCAGGCGGCTCAGGTCGCCGGCGAACATCGCCGAGCGGTCCATCAGGGGAATGGTGTCGTTCGCGGCCAGATGGGGAAGCAGGGCGGCGAGGGTGGCGCTGGCAGCGGCGTCGGCCTTGCTGCGGGCGGGGGCATCAGCCTTGGGCTTTGCCATCGCGGAGGATTCGGAGGTGCTGGCGCCGGCCGAAGCGGCATCGACAGCAGTGGCCGGTGCGGACTGGGCCCAGGCCGGAAGGCTGGCCAGGCAGAGCGCGACGGCGAGAAAAACGGAGCGGGTGCAGCGCTGGGGGGCGGCGGTCTGGCCTTGGCTTGGCAGGTCGGCTGTCGTCACGCGGCGGTCACTTAATAAAAACGATGGGTGATGATGCCGTGTAAGCGCAGTGATTAGGTACAAATTTCGTTAATTTTTCGTTTACAAACACGTGATGCGCATCACAAATTTGACCCTTACCCCTGTTCAGCTTAGTGCAGAACGCGTTTTGCGCCCGTGTAATGGTCCTTCCAGTATGCGCCGCCGAGCGAGTCCAGCCGGACCGTGCCGCCGGTGCTCGGGGCGTGCACGAAGCGTCCTTCGCCGACGTAAATGCCCACGTGTGACACGTTGCCGCGGCTGCCAAAGAACACCAGATCGCCCGGCGCCAGGCGCTTGGGTTCGATCTTCGGGCCCTGCACCGCGGCCAGGTCGCGTGAGGTGCGGGGCAGCTTGAGGTCGACCATCTCGCGGTACACGTAGGTCACCAGGCCGCTGCAGTCGAAGCCCGACTCCGGGGTGTTGCCGCCGTAACGATAGGGCGTGCCGACCAGGCCGATGGCGCGCATCAGCACCGCATTGGCTGCCTGCGGGTCGTTGGGAACCACGCTGGGCCAGACCTGGGTGGACGCGGGCGGGGCGGCGGGACGGGTGGTCTTGCCGCCGCCACACGCGCTCAAC
>NZ_QAIW01000183.1:0-1761 GCF_003061285.1 Stenotrophomonas sp. HMWF003
CCCGCGGCAACGACGACGACACCGACGGCGAGCTGGCCGAGCACTGGGAACAGATGCGCGGGCAGTCGCGGTTGGGCTGGGGGCAGGCCCGCGGCATCGTCGAGGATGCGTGGCTGGCGCTGGACCACATGCCACCGGCGGCGGTGCACGGCCTGCTGCAGTAGCCCGTAAAGGGCCCCTGCACGGCGCGGACACGGGCGTTTCACGTGTATCGCGGTACAGCTGCCCTCCCCCTGTAGCGTTGGAGTGGCCCCGCCATGGCCCGACCGATCTGGACCGGTACCCTCTCGTTCGGCCTGCTCAATGTCCCGGTGTCGCTGATGTCCGGCGAACGCAAGGTCGACCTGCAGTTCCGCATGCTCGATTCACGCGACCGCAAGCCGATCCGCTTCGAGCGGGTCAACGCCGACACCGGCGAAGAAGTGCCGTGGAAGGACATCGTCAAGGCCTACGAGTACGACAAGGGCAGCTACGTGGTGCTGGAGGAGGACGATATCCGCTCGGCGGCGCCGGAAAGCCATGAGGCGGTGGAGGTGGAGACCTTCGTGGATGCCAGCACGATCGACCCGCGCTACTACGAGAAGCCCTACCTGCTGGTGCCGGCCAAGAAGGCCGAGAAGGGCTATGTGCTGCTGCGCGAAACCCTGCGGAAGACCGACAAGGTGGGCATTGCCCGGGTGGTGGTGCGCACCCGCGAGTACCTGTGCGCGGTGATGCCGCACGGCGACGCGCTGGTGCTGATGATCCTGCGTTATCCACAGGAACTGGTGGACCCGGAAGACTATAAATTGCCCGCCGGGTCACTGGCCGACTACCGGATCAACAGCAAGGAAACGGCCATGGCCGAACAGCTGATCGAGTCGATGTCCGGCGAGTGGAAGCCCGACGATTACCACGACGAATTCCGCGAGCGGCTGCAGACGCTGTTGAAGAAGCGGATCAAGGCCAAGGGCGGCACCACCAAGGTGGACGAAGAGCCGACGCCGCGCGAGGACGACGCCACCAACGTGGTCGACTTCATGTCGCTGCTGCAGAAGAGCCTGGACGCCAAGAAGCGCACACCGGCCAGGAAGACCGCGGTGACCGCCGCACCGAAGAAGGCGGCGGCGAAGAAAGCAAAGGCACCGGCAAAGGCCCCCGCCAAGGCGGCCAAGGCCGCGAAGAAATCCTCGACCAAGCGCGCGAGCCCTGCGCGCAAGGCCGGGTAAACGCCGATGTCGCTGCAGGAATACCGCCGCAAGCGTCGTTTCGACGGCACCCCCGAGCCGGACGCCGACCGCCGCGGTGCGCCGGCGCGACGCCCGATCTTCGTGGTGCAGCTGCACCATGCGAGTTCGCGCCACTACGATTTCCGGCTGGAAGCCGATGGCGTGCTCAAGAGCTGGGCCGTACCCAAAGGGCCGTCGCTGCGCGCGGGCGAAAAGCGCCTGGCGGTGGAGGTGGAGGACCACCCGCTGTCCTATGCGGGTTTCGAAGGCGATATTCCTGCCGGTCACTACGGCGCCGGGCATGTGGACGTGTACGACCATGGCACCTGGGCCTGCGACGGCGACCCGCTGGAGGCGATTGCTGCCGGCAAGCTCGACTTCGTGTTGCACGGTGAGCGCCTCAAGGGCGGCTGGAAACTGGTACGCACGGCGATGAAGGGCAAGCAGCACCAGTGGCTGCTGATCAAGCGCGACGATGCGCAGGCACGCGACGCAGAGGCCGACGACATGCTGGACACACCGCCGCCACGTGGCACCGCCCGCACGCGTGCGG
>NZ_QAIW01000184.1:0-6236 GCF_003061285.1 Stenotrophomonas sp. HMWF003
GCCCATATATGTCCCGTCGATCCCTCGGCAGCCTTTCGATAGACGTGATCGCCAACATTGGCGGCTTCGCCAACGGCATGGATAAGTCGGAACGCGCGGCCGAAAAGTGGAGGAAGAACGTCGAGAAGCAGGCCAAGGCCGCCGGCACCGCCCTGGGCATCGGGATTTCGGTTGGTGTGGCAGGCCTGACGGCGCTGACCGTGGCAACCGCGCGCCAAGCGGCGGAGATCGGAAAGCTCGCTCAGGTGGCCGGCGTCGGCGTTGTGGAGTTCCAACGCTTCGCCGCTGGCGCCGACGCGTTCGGCATCCAGCAGGACAAGCTTGCGGATATTTTCAAGGACACCCAAGACAAGGTGGGCGATTTCCTCCAGAACGGCGGCGGCCCGCTGGCTGACTTCTTCGACAACATCGCGCCGAAGGTCGGTGTGACAGCAAAGCAGTTCCAGAACCTCAGCGGCCCCCAAGCGCTCCAGCTCTACGCCGACAGCCTGGAGAAGGCCAATCTCTCCCAAGGCGACATGGTGTTCTACATGGAAGCGCTGGCCAACGACGCCACCATGCTTACGCCGCTGCTGCGCGACGGTGGCCAAGGCTTTGCCGACTTCGCCGATGCCGCTGAGCGCGCCGGCGCAATCTTGGGCGAGGACGTGGTGGCTGATGGGCAGAAGCTCAAAGTGCAGATGTGGCTGGTCGAGCAACAGCTGACCGGCTTCAAGAACAGCCTGGTCTCCGACATCCTGCCGGTGATCACCGACCTTGGCGCTACGCTGGTGGGCAGCGGCGAGAGCGGCCGCAAAGCGCTTCACGACTACAACGCCATCGGCACTGTCATCCGGTGGATCTCCCAAGCCGCCGCCGGCGGCGTCGCTGCCTTCGACCTGCTGGGCAAGACCATCGGCGGCACCGCCGCGGTGATCGGCGAGATTCCCAGCGGCTGGGACGCAATGATGCAGGCCCGGCAGACGGTCAAAGATGACCTCGACGCCACGGCGCAGTACTGGGCCGGAGTGATCGGAGATTTCGGAAAGGCCGGTACGGCTGCCGGCGCAGCGTCGGCTGAGGTCGAGAAGCTGCAGGCGCTGCTGGGCCAGGCCGGTGCCGGCTCCGGTGCCGCCGGCAGCCAAGGCGGCAACGCGAAGGGGGCGAAGGAGGCTGCGACCGCCCAGCAGCAGCTGCAGCAAGCCTACGAAGCGGCAAGCCTTCAGTACCAGCGGCAAATTGCCCTGTTCGACACCAGCGCCGAGAAGTCCGCCAAGGCCACCGAGCTGCAGCAGCTCAACTTCGATCTGGCCGAGGGCGCTCTGAAGGACCTCAATGCGCAGGACAAAGAGCGCCTGCGCACGCTTGCCAGCACGCTGGATGGCCTTGAGGCGGTCAAGGTGGCCAACGAGCAGGCCGCGATGGCTGCAGAGTTCGCCAGGAACACGCAGGACACGCTTGAGAACGCCCGTGGCGCCCTTTCCGTCGACCTGGTGGGGGCCGGTGCTGGGGCGCAGGCCAGAGAGCGCGCGCTCGCGCTGCTGGAGATCGAGAAGGACTACCAGCAGAAGCGCAACCGGCTGTTTGAGCAGTACCAAGCCGGCAAAGTCACCGAGAAGCTGTACGAGGCGGAGACGGACGTTCTACAGCGGGCGCTGGCCGAACGCCTGGAGATGCAGGAAGACCACTACCGCAAGCTGGATGCGCTCAGGGGCGACTGGCAGGCTGGCATGTCCGACGCCTGGCAGGACTACGCCACCGGAGCGGCGGACGCCAACCAGCAGGCCTACGATGCAGTCACCGGCTTCCTGGACACCACCACCGGCGACGTCGCCGAGAGCATCGCCGATCTGATCAAGGGGAACGAATCAGTTTCCGAGTCGGTCAAGAACCTGGTCGTGTCGATGGGTGACACGGTGATCGACACCTTGGCAAAGATGGCCGCCCAGTGGCTGATCTACCAGACCGTGCAGAAGCTGGTCGGGGAAACCACCAGCCAGTCGTCCACCGCCGCCCTGACCGGCAACGCTGTTGCGATGGCCGCCCAGGCCGCAATCGCCGCCTACGCGTCTACGGCTGCCATCCCCATCACCGGCCCGATTGCAGCGCCAGCGGCGGCGGCGGCGGCGCTCGCGGCCACTGCCGGGTATGTGGCCACCGTTGCGGCTTCGTCGGGCCTATCAGGCATGGCACACGACGGCATCGACGCAGTTCCCGAGACCGGCACCTGGCTGCTGCAGAAGGGCGAGCGCGTCACCACGGCTTCGACCAGCGCGAAGCTGGACGCGACCCTGGACCGAGTGAACCGCGATACCAACGGTGGGTTCTCCGCCGCCCCAATTACACAAGAGATCCAGATCAACGGAAACCCGGACAACCGAACCATCGAGCTAATCAGGCAAGCGGCACGCGATGGCGCGCAGATGGGCTATGAGAGGGTGAAGAGCGACATGGCGCGCGGGACGGGCGTATCCAAGACTATGCGGGCGACACACAACGTCGGCCGTAGGGTCCGTTAGGACTCATCGTTGCGGGTGAGCTGGAATTCTTGCAGCGGCTTATTGCTGAAGTCATATAGATGGGCCGTTTGCTCATCGATTACCTTCGTGAGCCGCAACATCTGGAAATTGCAAAGCTGCTCGAGCGCAGGGAAGAAATCCTGATACACGTGATACCCCTCGATCTTGAAGACCGGCCGCGCCGACCAGCTTCTTTCCTCCCCGCCCACATCGAGCGTTCCCGGCAGGATCCAGATAGATCGAATGTTGGGGTCGTTGTGAGCGATCACCTCGTTCCGCGCGTTCAGCGCGTGAGCGTGGACCGTGTTCATCCAAGGTCTTGGGAACTTCTTCCATTCTCCCCGGATCACCCCTAGATCCGACTGCACGAACGGCTTGGCATAAGCAACCACGGCTGAGGTGAACAGGTGGAAGTACAACGGGTGGGCATCGTCGCTCACGAACTTCTGCATCGCGATGCAGGCGTCCTTGCTGACCTGGAAATCAGATCGGGCCATCACCAGCCGATACAGCATTCCCTTTCGCTGGCTCCTGCTCATAGCTCTCCATATGCAGTTACGGTGCAGTAATGAAAAAACCGGCTTTCGCCGGTTTTGTCGTAACACACTGATAAATATGGTGGGCGGTGCAGGGTTCGAACCTGCGACCCTTGCCGTGTGAAGGCAATGCTCTACCGCTGAGCTAACCGCCCGATGCTGCTGAGCCGCTCATTATAGGGCGGCAATTTTCGGCGTCAACGGTTTCACCGAAATTTCTTCACATCGTGTGCGTGGGCTTGTCCGAGGTCAGGATGCCGGCCAGCAGCGTCTCGATCTTGTTGCGCACGTTCTCGCCCTCGGCCCCTTCGGCCAGCTGCACGCCGATGCCGGCCGCGCGGTTGCCCTGGGCGCCGGCGGGGGTCACCCAGATCACCTTGCCGGCCACCGGCAGGCGCTCGCTGGAGTCCGGCAGGGTCAGCAGCAGGAACACCTCGTCGCCCAGGAAGTAGCGCTTGGGGGTGGGGACGAAGACGCCGCCGTTCTTCACGAACGGCATGTACGCGCTGTACAGCGCGGCCTTGTCCTTGACCGCCAGCGACAGGATGCCCTGGCGGGCGTTGGTGGCACTCATGCTCTATTCCCCTTTGCTTGCCGCTCGTTGACCTTGTTCCAGGCCAACAACAATTCCACCACCGCAAGGTCGGCGCGCACGGTGGTGCGCAGCAGATCGCGGGTACGGTTGGCGGCGTCGAACCACGCCGCCAGCTTGTGCAATCGGTCCGGATCGGTCAAGCCGCCCGTGCTGGCCTGTGCCAGCGCCAGGTCGGCGGCGTGGCGCAGGCGCAGCGCCGCGTTGTCGTCCGCGGTCCAGCGCTGGGCCAGCTCCACCGCGCCGGCGCGACCGGCCACCAGCGCCTCCAGGTCGGTGGCGACCTGCTTGCGCAGCGCCAGGCCATCCTCGCGCAGCCAGTCGTCGGCCTGCCCGGGGTGGCCGCGCGCGGCGTCCAGGGCCTCTTCGGCGCTGCGCGGGCTGTGGCCCTGGGCCTGCAGCCACGCCAGTGCCTCCTCGCGCGGAGGCAGCTTGAACTCCAGCCGCTGGCAGCGGCTGCGCACGGTCGCCGGCAGGCGCGCCGGGTCACTGCTGATCAGCCACAGGTAGCGGCCCGGCTGCGGCTCTTCCAGGGTCTTGAGCAGTGCGTTGCAGGCCGCGCGGTTGATCGCGTCGGCCGGGTCGACGATCACCACCTGGGCAATGCCGTACTGCGGGGTCAGCGCCAGCTTCTGGGAGATCTCGCGGATCTGCTCGATCACGATCTCGGTACGCAGCTTGTCGCCGGACTTGTTGGGCACGAACGAGATCAGCTGCAGGTCCGGGTGGGTGCCGGCGGCGATCAGCTGCGCGCTGCGCTGGGCAGCCGCCGGTTCGCCCCCGCACAGGATGTGCTGGGCCATCCGCAGCGCCACGGCGCGCTTGCCCAGCCCGGCCGGGCCGCAGATGAGCAGGCCGTGGCCCAGGCGTCCGGCGTCCAGCGCGGCCACGGTCTGGTCATAGGCGCGCTGCTGCCACGGGGAAAAGGTGTCACTCATGGGCAGGCTCCGGTGCCAGCCAGGCATCCACCGCCGCCGCCACCGAGGCGGCGACGCCGGCCTGGTCCTGGCTGGCGTCGATCAGGCGGAAACGGGCGGGGTCGGCGCTGGCGCGCTGGCGGAATACCGCGCGCACGCGCTGGAAGAAATCGTCCTGCTCGCTCTCGATGCGGTCCGGCCACAGATCGCGGCCATTGGCGCGGGCGCGGCCAATGGCCACGTCCACATCCAGCAGCAGGGTCAGCCCGGGCAGCAGGCCCACGGCCCGGCGCTCGAGGTCTGCGATCCAGGCCGGGTCCAGGCCGCGGCCGCCGCCCTGGTAGGCGTAGCTGGAATCGGTGAAGCGGTCGCTGATGACGTAGCAGCCGCGGCGCAGCGCCGGCTCGATCACCTGGCGCACGTGCTGGGCCCGCGCGGCGAACACCAGCAGCAGCTCGGCCTCGGCCGACAGCGGCTCGGCGGCGATCTCCGCATCGGGGGTAAGCACCAGCGCGCGGATGCGCTCGGCCAGCGGCGTGCCGCCGGGCTCGCGGGTCAACAGCACCTCGTGGCCGCGTGCGTGCAGGGCCCCGCGGATGGCATTGATGGCGGTGGTCTTGCCCGCGCCTTCGCCGCCTTCCAGGCTGACCAGACGCGGGTGTCGCAGCAGCGATGCGGTCATTGCGGCGCCGCCTGGCTGCGCTGCTGGCGCAGCTGCTGCAGGTAGCGCGCCACGGCGGCGTTGTGGTCGGTGTAGTTGGCCGAGAACACATGCGCGCCGCTGCCGTCGCCCACCGCCACGAAGTACAGCGCATCGCCGGCCGCCGGCTGCGCGGCGGCCTGCAGCGCGTCGCGGCCGGGCATGGCGATCGGGGTCGGGGTCAGGCCGGCCCGGGTGTAGGTGTTGTACGGCGTATCGGTGGTGAGGTCGCGCTTGCGGATATTGCCGTCGTAGCTGCTGCCGATGCCGTAGATCACGGTCGGGTCGGTCTGCAGGCGCATGCCGATCTTCAGCCGGCGCATGAATACGCCGGCGATCTGCGGCCGCTCGCTGGGCAGCGCGGTTTCCTTCTCGATGATCGAGGCCAGGGTCAGCAGTTCGTACGGCGTGTTCAGCGGCAGATCGTCGGCGCGGCTGTCCCACGCGGCGGTGAGTTCCTTTTCCATTGCCGCGTGCGCGCGCTTGAGCACGTCCACGTCGCTGTCGCCGCGCTGGTACACGTAGGTTTCGGGCAGGAAGCGGCCTTCCGGATGTTCGCCGGGGAAGCCGATGGCCTTCATCAGGGCAGCGTCGTCAAGGCTGTCGGTGGTGTGCACCAGCGGGTCGGCGCGCTTGAGCGCGGCCCGGACCTGGCGGATGTTCCACCCTTCCACGATCGTCACCCGGTGCTGCAGCACGCGGCCCTGGCGCATGCGCAGCAGCAGCTCGCGTGGGGTCAGGCTGGCATCCAGGGCGTATTCACCCACTTTGAGCTTGCCTGCCGCATCCAGCTGGCGCGCCAGCAGCTGCCACTGGGTGTCGCTGCCTTCGTCCACGCCGGCGGCACGCAGCTTGCCCAGCACCGTGTTCAGGCCGTCGCCGGAGGCGATCACCATGCTGGGCTGGTCCGGGGTCAACGGCGCATCGGCGAAGCCGCGCTGGCTGTGCCAGAACCACGCCCCTGCACCAGCCAGCAGCAATGCCCCCAACAGC
>NZ_QAIW01000184.1:6246-6823 GCF_003061285.1 Stenotrophomonas sp. HMWF003
GCACCCGCCATGGTCACCTCGAATGGTTTTCGCCGCCGCGCAGCATACCGCGCGACCGCTGCACACGCCCAAACGGCTCAGTCATGCCGGCCCAGCGCGCGCATCAGGCCGCGCGCCTTGGCGCGGGTTTCGTCCAGTTCCTTGTCCGGGTCCGAATCGACCACGATGCCGGCGCCGGTGCGGAAGGTGGCGCTGGCGGCGGCCACTTCGGCGGTGCGGATCAGGATGTTCAGGTCCAGGTCGCCATCGCGGTTGAGCCAGCCGAACGCGCCGGTGTAGGCGCCCCGTGGGGTCTGCTCCAGCTCGGCGATGATCTGCATGCAGCGCACCTTCGGACAGCCGGTGATGGTGCCGCCCGGGAAGGTGGCGGCGATCACCTGGCCGGGGCTCACGCCCGCGCGCAGGCGGCCACGCACGTTGCTCACGATGTGGTGCACGTGGGCGTAGCTTTCCACCGTCATCAGCTCGTCCACCTCGACGCTGCCGGGCGTGCAGATGCGGCCCAGGTCATTGCGTTCCAAGTCGATGAGCATCACGTGCTCGGCGCGCTCCTTGGGGTGGCCGACCAGCTCCTGGA
>NZ_QAIW01000185.1:0-3872 GCF_003061285.1 Stenotrophomonas sp. HMWF003
CGCTACTAGCGGGGGCTCCTCGTTTGGGAGTCCGCGGCCTTCGTCCGGTAGTGCCGGCCGCTGGCCGGCTCCTCATTCCGCCTGCCACCCGGTAGTGCCGGCCGCTGGCCGGCTCCTCATTCCGCCTGCCACCCGGTATTGCCGGCAGCTGTCCGGCTCTTCATTCCGCCTGCCACCCCGGTAATGCCGGCCGCTGGCCGGCTCCTCGCGGTGCCGGATGGGATCATGGGGTTGCCGGCCAGCGGCCGGCACTACCGGTTATGCACTACCGGTCGGTGGTCGGCATTGCCGTGTGCGTTTGCGTCCCTTTTTTGAAACTGTGATGTTGATCTGCGGCGATACGTTGGCGTACTGATGCGCCTGCGTGGGCTGCGAAGCGAACGCCTTGCCGTTGCTTGCTTATGCAACCAATGCCGCTTTCCCGGGCGCGGATGAACCGCGTGAAAAAATGTGACATCGAACACTCAAGTTGCGGCGTCGCGTCGCCGCTATCCCGGGAGAGCGTTGACTTCACCGTCACGTGCCCCTCGCCCCATCCCGCATTCGCCACGACCTCACGCCCAGCGCCCCCACGGCTGCGCGCCACTGCCCTGCCCGGAGTTCCTGCCATGAAGTGGTTCCACGATCTGCCCATCGCCCGCAAACTGGCCGTGGGCTTTACCCTCACCACCCTGATGACCGTCATCCTCGGTGCCTTCGCGCTGGTTCGCCTGAATGGCGCCAACGCCGAACTGGGCGCGATGGCCAGCAACGACATTCCGTCGGTGCAGCACCTGGGCGAGGTGCGCTCGCAGCTGGGTGAATTCCGCACCTACGAAATGGCGCAGGTGAGCATGTTCGACCAGCCGGAAAAGGTGGCCGACTACAACAAGCGCATGGAGACCACCGCCAAGGTGGTCCGCGACGAACTGGCGGCCTACGCGGCCCTGCCGGCCGGTGAGCGCGAACGCGCCCTGTTCGCCAAGGTGTCCGCCGACACCGATGCCTACTTCGCCGCCAGCGTCGAACTGCGCGCCGCCGTCGCCGCAGGTGACGGTGCGCTGGCCCGCCAGGTCTCCGACGAGAAGTCGCGCCCGGCCCGCCGGCAGCTGTTCGACGACCTCAAGACGCTCGGTGCTTTCAGCAACGGCCTGATGGCCAGCAAGATCGCCGCGGCCAATGCCACCCACCGCACCAGCGTGATCGCGATCATCTGCTGCATGGTGCTGCTGTCCCTGGTGGCCGCCGGCCTGGCCTTCATGATCTCGCGCATCATCACCCGCCCGCTGGGCCAGGCCGTGCACGCCATCAAGTCGGTGGCCCGCGGCGACCTGAGCGTCACCATCCGCGCCACCAGCGCCGACGAGGCCGGGCAGATGCTGGCCGCCACCGGCGAAATGACCAGCATGCTGCGCCGCTATTCCGAAGAAACCCGGCAGATGGCCGCGATGCATGCCGGCCCGGATATCTCGCACCGCATGCCCACCGACTTCCCGGGCGTGTACGGCGAGCTGGCCGTGGGTACCAACACGGTGGTGTTCGATCACCTGGATTCCATCAAGGACGCCATCGCGGTGCTGAACCAGTACGCCGCCGGTGACCTGTCGCCCAACGCCCGCCGCCTGCCCGGCAGCCGCGCGATCCTGCACGAATCGATGGACGCCGCGAAGGCCAGCCTGCTGGCCATCAACACCCAGATCCAGTCGCTGGCCCAGGCCGCCGCGGCCGGTGATTTCACCCAGCGTGGCGACGCGCTGCGCTTCGATCACGATTTCCGGGTGATGATCGAGCACCTCAACACCATGATGGAAGTGGCCGACGGCAACCTGTCGCAGCTGTCGCACCTGCTGCAGTCGATCGCCAACGGCGACCTGACCGCGCGCATGCAGGGCCAGTTCCACGGCGTGTTCGCCAGCATGCGCGACGACGCCAACACGACCGTGGCCCAGCTGACCCAGATCGTGGGCCGCATCCAGCACGCGTCGTCCAGCATCAGCACCGCCGCCGGCGAAATCGCCTCGGGCAACAACGACCTGTCGCGCCGTACCGAGCAGCAGGCCGCCAACCTGGAAGAAACCGCCGCATCGATGGAGGAACTGACCTCCACCGTGCGTCAGAACGCCGAACACGCCCGCCAGGCCAACCAGCTGGCGATCGGCGCGCACGGTGTGGCCAGCCAGGGCGGCGATGTGGTCGGCCGCGTGGTCAGCACCATGCACGAGATCGACGCGTCCTCGCGCCGCATCGCCGACATCATCACCGTGATCGACGGCATCGCCTTCCAGACCAACATCCTGGCGCTGAATGCCGCCGTGGAAGCGGCACGTGCGGGCGAACAGGGCCGTGGGTTTGCCGTGGTGGCCTCCGAAGTACGCACCCTGGCCCAGCGCTCGGCCAGTGCGGCCAAGGAGATCAAGGGCCTCATCGACGAGTCGGTCGGCAAGGTGGCCGAGGGCTCGGCGCTGGTCAACCAGGCTGGCGAGACCATGGGCGAAATCGTGGCGTCGGTGCAGCGCGTGACCGACATCATGGCCGAGATCTCCGCCGCTTCGCAGGAACAGTCGGCGGGCATCGAGCAGGTCAACCAGACCATCACCCAGATGGACGAAACGACCCAGCAGAACGCCGCGCTGGTGGAAGAAGCCACCGCCGCGGCCCGTTCGATGGAAGAACAGGCCGGCCACCTCACCGATGCGGTGGCGCTGTTCAAGCTGGATGGCCAGGCGGCGCCGGCGGCGAGCGTGTCGGCTGCCAGCCCCCGTGCCCCGGCCGTTGCAGCGCCGCGTGCGCGTGCGGCGGCGGCGCCGGTGCGCCGTGCTGCGGTCCGCGAGCCGGTGCTGGCCAATGAAGGCGACTGGCAGGAGTTCTAAGCCGCCCTCGTATGTGACGTCTGTCCATGGCACCCCGCTTCGGCGGGGTGTCGTGCATTTGGGCCAGCCAACGCTGGCTACACGGATTGGCCCTACATTAATGTGAACTGCTGCCGATAAACGGACAGAGCCCCGGTAAAACCCGCCGGCGGCGCCCACTCAATTCAGCACGCATCCATGTCCGAAGGCAGCCTTGAGGCACACGACGATCCCCACGCCGCGCACGACGATGGCACGGACGATCGTTACCTGGTCCGCAATCCCCGGCAGATCCGTCAATTGCTGCAGGCATTGATCGACCAGTGTTCGCTGATCAACGCCCACCTGGGCGGGCGGGACCAGTCGTTCCCGACGGCGATCCTGGAGCTGGACGAAGACGAGGACATGCTGCTGCTCGACGGCAGTCCGTCCGAGCCGGCCAACCGGGCGGCGGAGGAAGCGGGGCACCTGCTGTGCTTCGCGCAGCTGGACAAGGTGATGGTTCGTTTCCGGCTGGACCATCTGGAGCGCGTGGGGAGTACGCACCATGTGGCGTTCCGGGTGGCGTTTCCGAGCGAGCTGGTGCACCTGCAGCGTCGCGAGCTGTACCGTCTGGAGACGCCGATCACCGATTCGCCGCAGTTGCTGTTCCCCATCAACGAGGACCGCAGCGAGGCGTTGAGTCTGCGGGTGGTGGACATCAGTGGCGGCGGGCTGGCGGTGACGGTGCCGGTGGACTGCAATGTGTTCGCGCTGCAGAAGCGGTATGACGCGCGGCTGGACATGCCGGAAGGCGGGCCGCTGCAGATTGCGTTGATCGTGTGCAATCAGTTGGCGGTGAAGCTGCCCAACGGGGTGGAGATGAAGCGCGTGGGGATGCGTTTCGATACGCTGCCACGCGGGGGCGACAGTGCGATCCAGCGCTACATTTTCCGCATCGACCGCCAGCGCAGCGCCCGCAAGAATGGGGAGAGTTAGGCGGCTGCTTTTCTTAGGAGCAACTGCAAGTGCAACTGCGGCGGTTCGGTGCTGTCGGGGTGGGTC
>NZ_QAIW01000186.1:0-4145 GCF_003061285.1 Stenotrophomonas sp. HMWF003
CGACAACGCGACCCGGACAACCTGCAGGCACTCAATTTCATCGCGCTGTGCCACAGCGCGCGCGGAAACCACCACGACGCCACCCGCCTGCTGCAACGCGCACTGGCGCTGGCGCCCGACGATGTGGGCACGCACAAGAACCTCGCCGTTTCACTGATTCAACAGCAGCAGTACGATGCCGCCGAGCCACTGCTGCGCGCCGCATTGGCACTGGACCCCGGCTTCTTTGTCGCCCGCCTGTACCTGGGCTGGGTGCAGGAGCAGCAGCGCCGGCCGCACCTGGCGCTGACCACGTACTTTCTGGCGGTCAACGCCGCCCAGAAGCAGGGCAACTGGCTGAGCGACGACAGCACGCCCCCGGGGCTTCGCCCACGCGTTCTGCATGCCATGAAGTTCCTCGCGCACGGGCGGCACGACGTGCTTCACCGCCTGCTTGCGCCCCTGCACGCCCAGCACGGCGCCCAGGCGCTGCGACGGGTGGACAAGGCCGTGGAGGGCTACCTGGGGCGCATGCGCCTGCAGACAGCCGATCCGCTGCAGCGCCCGAGCTTCCTGTACTTCCCCGACCTGCCGGCCACGCCCTATCTGGACCGGTCGCTGTTCCCCTGGTACGAGGCACTTGAAGACCAGACCGACCCGCTGCGTGAGGAACTGTTGTCAGTGCTGGACGAACGCGCCCTGCTGCAACCGTTCCTGGGGGACGCCGCCAATGCGGGCGGCCAAAGCTACCTGGCGGGCGAAGCGGGCGCCACAGCGCGCTGGGATGGGTTCTTCTTCCATCGGCACGGCCGACGTTATGACGACAACTGCGCGCGTTGCCCGCGTACCGCCGCCGCCCTGCAGGCGACCACGCTGGTGCAGATTCCCGGCCATGCGCCGGAGGCGCTCTATTCGGTACTGGGCCCGGGATCGCACATCCGCCCGCATACCGGGGTGACCAACACCCGCATCGTCACCCACCTGCCGCTGCTGGTACCCGAGCACTGCGCGCTGCGCGTGGCCGGGCAGACCCATGCATGGCAGACGGGACGCTGCATCAGCTTTGACGACACCTGGGAGCACGAAGCCTGGAACCGCGGCACCCAGACCCGCGTGGTGCTGCTGTTCGATGTATGGAACCCGCACCTGACCGACGTCGAACGCGATGCGGTCAGCCAGCTGGTCACGGCCATCGCCGAATTGAACGGCGCCCAGGTACTGGCCGAGTAACCTCAGCCGATCGGGATCAACGTCTCGATCACATGCTCCACGTAGGCCTCGAAATCCTCGCGGGCCTGCTTGGGCTGCTGCAGCTGCAGCGACAGCTGCAGGAAGCCGACGTATGCCGCGTACGCCAGGCGCGCGCGGTGCTGCGCATCGGTGCGGCTCAGCCCGGCCTGACGGAACGAGGCCACCAGGTACTCCAGCCGACGGTGCGAGACGCGGTCGATGACCGGGCGCACCATCGGGTGGTCCAGCGCCTTGAGCAGCTCGCTGTAGATGATGTGCGGCTGCACTTCATGGGCCACCACCTGGAACAGCTGGCGCAGGCGCGCACGCGGGTCCGGCACGTCTTCCAGGCTGCCGAACACCTGCTCCTGCTCGAACAGCTCCCAGCGCTCCAGCGCGGCCTGCAGCAGCGCGTCACGCGACGGGAAGTGCCAGTAGAAGCTGCCCTTGGTGACCCCCAGGCGACGCGCCAGCGGCTCCACCGCCACCGCGCCAACGCCTTGTTCTGCAATCAGGTCCAGGGCAGCCTGGGCCCAGTCTTCCGCGCTCAGGCGGCTGTTGCGGCCGGCACGTGGCTCGCCGGCGGAAGCTTCAGGTTCATTCATGGCGTTGATTTAACCATACGCCGGGGTCCGTGTCCGCCAAAATGGCACGCCGTGACCGGCGCCAATGCCCGCGCCGTCACTGACGTGGCGCCCTTCCGCCGCGCCGCGACGGGCTTCCATACCCCCAAGTATTGACATGCCCACGGGCAGGTCCATACTAGCGAGTATGGTCATTCCTTCTTCTACCCTGCCCCGCGTTGACGATGAGCGACTGACCGGCGCGCACGATGCCGTGCTGGCCGCTTCCCGCTCCTCGGCCGGGCGCCGCGGTACCGTGCTGTTCGCCCATGGCTTCGGCCAGACCCGGCATGCCTGGACACCCACCGCACTTTCGCTGGCCGCCGCCGGCTACCAGACCCTGGCCTACGATGCGCGCGGGCATGGCGACTCGGACTGGAACCCGGCCGACCTGCCCTACCACGGCGAACAATTTGCCGATGACCTGATCGTGCTGGCCGGCGAACAGCCGCAGCCGCCGATCCTGGTCGCCGCTTCGATGGGCGGGCTGTTCGGGCTGCTCGCTGAATCGCGCTGGCCGGGCCTGTTCTCGGCCATGGTGCTGGTGGACATCACCCCGCGCTGGGACACCGCCGGGGTCGAACGCATTCTGATGTTCATGACCGCCCACCCCGATGGCTTCGCCTCGCTGGCGCAGGCCGCCGATGTGATCTCGGCCTACATGCCGCATCGTCCGCGCAAGTCTGAAGACTCCCTGCGCGCACTGCTGCGCGAGGACGGTCATGGCCGCTGGCGCTGGCATTGGGACCCGCGCCTGGTCGCCGAACTGGCGCGCGACAGCGAACAACACCAGGACGCGCTCGCCGAAGCGGCGCGCCAGGTCAAATGCCCGGTGCTGCTGGTCAGCGGCGGCCGCAGCACGCTGGTCACCCCGCAGACGGTGGCCGAATTCCTCGCGTTGGTGCCGCATGCGCGCCATGTGCAGTTGCCGGAGGCCACCCATATGGTCGCCGGTGATGACAACAACGCCTTTACCGCTACTGTGTTGGACTATCTGGACGTGTTGCCCTCGGCCTCCGCCGTTGCACAGTCCGCCACTACCGAGCACGTCACCGGAGCACGCTCATGAGCATTGTCGTTCCCTTCCTGGCCATCCTGCTGGCGGGCGCCATCGTCGCCTACCACCGGATGCGGCTGATCACCTGGACGATCGTCAGCCTGGTGCTGCTGGCCGCCTGCTGGTTCATCCCGTACGTCAACCAGACCGCCACGATCGTGGCTGCGGCCATCGTCGCGGTCATCGCCGTGCCGCTGCTGCTGCCCTTCATCCGCAAGCCGCTGCTGACCGCGCCGATGATGAAGGTGTTCCGCAAGGTGCTGCCGCCGCTGTCGCAGACCGAGCGCATCGCGCTGGAAACCGGCTCGGTCGGCTTTGAAGGCGAGCTGTTCACCGGCGACCCGGACTGGAACATCCTGCTGAACTACCCCAAGCCGCAGCTCACCGCCGAGGAACAGGCCTTCCTGGACGGCCCGGTCGAAGAGCTGTGCAAAATGGTCAACGACTGGGAAATCACCCACGTCTACGCCGACCTGCCGCCGGAACTGTGGAGCTTCATCAAGAAGAACAAGTTCTTCGGCATGATCATTCCGAAGGAATACGGCGGCCTGGGCTTCAGCGCGCTGGCCCACCACAAGGTGATCCAGAAGCTGGCGTCGGTGTCGAGCGTGGTCAGCTCCACCGTCGGCGTGCCCAACTCGCTCGGCCCGGGCGAACTGCTCAACCATTACGGCACCCAGGCGCAGAAGGACCAGTACCTGCCGCGCCTGGCCGATGGCCGCGAAGTGCCCTGCTTCGGCCTGACCGGCCCGTTCGCCGGCTCGGACGCCACCTCGATTCCCGATTACGGCATCGTCTGCAAGGGCGAGTGGAACGGCGAGCAGGTGCTCGGCGTGAAGCTCACCTTCGACAAGCGCTACATCACCCTGGCCCCGGTGGCCACGCTGATCGGCCTGGCGTTCCGCATGTACGATCCGGACGGCCTGATCGGCACCACCCGCGACATCGGCATCACCCTGGCGCTGCTGCCGCGTGACACCGCAGGCGTGGAAATCGGCCGCCGCCACTTCCCGCTCAACTCGACCTTCCAGAACGGTCCGATCCGCGGCAAGGACGTGTTCATTCCGCTCACCCAGCTGATCGGCGGCGCCGAGAAGGCCGGCAAGGGCTGGAACATGCTCAACGAGTGCCTGGCCGTGGGCCGCTCGATCACCCTGCCGTCCACCGCCAGTGGCGGTGCCAAGGCCGGCGCGGTGGTGACCGGTGCCTACGCGCGCATCCGCAAGCAGTTCGGCCTGTCGGTCGGCCGCTTCGAA
>NZ_QAIW01000186.1:4155-8477 GCF_003061285.1 Stenotrophomonas sp. HMWF003
GCTGGCCCGCATCGGCGGCAAGGCCTACGCGATCAGCGCGCTGTGCCAGGCCACCGCCGCTGCGGTGGACCGCGGCGACGTGCCGTCGGTGCCGTCGGCGATCGCCAAGTACCACTGCACCACCATGAGCCGTGAAGTGATCTCGGACATGATGGATGTGATCGGCGGCAAGGGCATCATCCTGGGGCCGCGCAACTTCGCCGGCCGCAGCTGGCAGGCCGCGCCGATCGCCATCACGGTGGAAGGCGCCAACATCATGACCCGCAGCCTGCTGATCTTCGGCCAGGGTGCGATCCTCTGCCACCCGTGGGTGCTGAAGGAAATGAAGGCCGCGCAGGACCCGGACACCCGTGCCGGCCTGCAGGAGTTCGACCGCAGCCTGTTCGGCCACATCCGCTTTGGCATCTCCAACGCCGTGCGTTCGTTCTGGTTCGGCCTGACCGGCGCGCGCTTCGGTGCCGCCCCGGGCGATGCCTACACCCGCCGCTACTTCCGCAAGCTGGACCGCTATTCGGCCAACCTGGCGCTGATGGCCGACATCTCGATGATGACCCTCGGTGGCAAGCTGAAGTTCAAGGAATCGCTGTCCGGCCGCCTGGGCGATGTGCTGAGCCACATCTACATGACCAGCGCCATGCTCAAGCGCTACCACGACGAAGGCGCGCCGGTGGCCGACCAGCCGCTGCTGGCCTGGGCCTTCCATGACAGCGTGCACACGATCGAAACGTCGCTGTCGGCGGCGCTGCGCAACTTCCCGATCCGTCCGATCGGCTGGCTGATGTGGCTGCTGATCTTCCCGTTCGGCCGCCGTGCCGAGGCCCCCGGCGACCGCCTGGGCCACCGCGTGGCTGCGCTGCTGATGGCGCCCAACGAAGCCCGCGACCGTCTGGCCAGTGGCGTGTTCCTGACCCCGTGCGAGAACAACCCGGGCGGCCGCATCAACAGCTACCTGTCCAAGGCGATCATGGCCGAGCCGGTCGAGCGCAAGTTCATCAAGGCGGTGAAGACCAAGGGCATCGAAGCCCTGGACTTCACCACCCAGCTGGACGAAGCGGTCGCCGAAGGCGTGATCACCCAGGACGAACGCACCCTGCTCGAAGAGCTGCGCGCGCTCACCCTGGAAACCATCACCGTGGACGACTTCGATCCGCACGAACTGCGCTCGGCCGGTTACTACGACCGCGAGCGCAAGGACGCGCAGTCGCAGGAAGCGGCGTGATCGAGGCAGCAACGTAACCCCCAACGGCGGACTTCGGTCCGCCGTTTTTTTGAGAGGCGTCCATGTCTGCTCCCCTGTTGAACCTGTATCGCCGCATGCAGCGCTGGCCCGCCGGCAGCTGGCTGTTTTCCCGCGCGGTGTGCGTCAAGGCGCCCTACTTCGCCAGCATCGCCCCGCGCATCACCCTGCTTGAGCCCGGCCGTTGCGAAGGGCGCATCGCGCACCGGCGCAAGGTCACCAACCATATCGGCACCGTGCACGCCATCGCGCTGTGCAACCTGGCCGAGCTCACCGCCGGGCTGATGGTGGATGCCTCGCTGCCCAAGGGCATGCGCTGGATCCCGAAGGGCATGGAGGTGCAGTACCTGGCCAAGGCCACCGGCACGCAGCATGCCGTGGCCACGCCGGCACAGCCGATCGTGGCCGCCGAGGCCGGCTACGCGCTGCCGGTGGACGTGCAGGTGTGCGACGACGCCGGCACGGCCGTGTTCCAGGCCCGCATCCAGATGTGGGTGTCACCGGTCAAACGTTGATCGTTGGTGCGCACGCAAGCAGCCACCCATGGGGTGGCTCTACCCCGGGGTCAGGCGGGGACCATCCACCACGCGGCCACGGCCAGGATCGCCGGCACGGCCTGGATGAAGAAGATGCGCTTGTTGACGCTGTAGGCGCCGTAGCAGCCGGCCACGATCACGCAGCCCAGCATGAAGTTCACCAGCATCGGCAGGTGGTCGAACAGCCCCCAGAACAGCCCCGCGGCGAGGAAGCCGTTGTAGAGCCCCTGGTTGGCCGCCAGCACGCGGGTGGTTTCGGCCTTCTCCGGCGTGTTGCGGAAGGTCTTCAACCCCAGCGGCCTGGTCCACAGGAACATTTCCAGCACGAGGAAGTACACGTGCAGCAGGGCGACCAGCAGGGTCAGGATCAGTGCGGTCCAGTACATGGGCAGGCCTTGAAGAGGGTCGATGAAGCTTACTCCGGGCGCTCGCCCGGCAGCTTCTTTTCTTCGTGCAGCAGGCCGATGGCAGCGGCGGTCATGCACCCGGCCACCACGACGCCGCCCGCGAACACCGCGTGCGACCCGAACAGCGACAGCCCCTTGTGCACCCAGGCAAAGGTCAGGTCGGCGCCGCGGTAGACCACGGTGTCGATCGCCGCGCCGGCCTTGTAGCGCCACTGGCGGTCGACCCGGGTATAGATCGTTTCACGCGCGGGCTTGGCCAACGAGAACTCACTGGCGCGGGTCATCACCTGCACGATCGCCACCATCAGCGCCAACGGCCAGGCGGCCAGCAGCAGGAAGCCGAAGATGATCGCCACCCCGGGAATCAGCAGTGCCGGCGCGATGCCGTGGCGCGACAGCAGCCACCGGGTCAGGCCCAGCTGCAGGACCAGGGTCAGCGCGTTCACCGCCAGGTCGATCTGCGAATAGAACGCGGTCCGCGCCGCCTCGTCCGGATAGAACTGGCGGGCGATCGAGGCCTGCTCGTTGTACAGCAGCGTGCCCACGCCCACGCCGAACAGCACCAGCACGGCCAGCCAGCGCAGCAGCGGCTCACGCACGATCAGCTTCAGGCCGTCGAGCACGCTGCCGCCCATCGGGGTTTCACCCGACGCCAGCTGCTGCTCCTGCTCGCGCGCCACGGCCCACAACCGCAGCCGCCAGATGCAGACCAGGCAGGCGCTCAGGAAGCCGGCCGAGACCAGCATCAGGTTGGCGATACCGACCCGCTTGACCAGCGCCGCGGTGATGATCGGCCCCAGGAATGCGCCGAGGGTGCCGGCCGCGCCGATGTAGCCATACACCTCACGTGCCTGGGTGTTGGAGAACACGTCGGCCATGAAGCTCCAGAACACCGCCACCGCGAACAGGTTGAACACGGCGGCCCAGAAGAAGAACGCCATGCCGCGCCCCGGCACGCCACTGTCGAACAGCAGGTAGAAGCCCAGCAGGGAGACGATGAAGAAGCCATACACCGCAGGCAGGAATACCCGCCGCGCGTAGCGGCTGACCACCGCGCCGTACAGTGGCTGCAGCACCAGCATGATGAAGAACACCCCGGTGAACAGGAACTGCAGCACGAAGTCCTGCATCGCAATGCCATGCGCGCTGAACCAGTCGATCAGCACCGGCGGGAACACCGCCTTCGCGTCGGCCGAGGCCGCCATCGCCTCGCGCACCGGGCGCAGCACGTAGTAGCCGCTGAGCAGGCAGAAGAAGTACAGGCACGCCCAGATCAGCGGCGGCGACTGCCGCAGCGCCCCGAGCAGGCCCGACCGCGCCGGGGCCGCTGCTGCAGCACTCATCGCACCCACTCCCGGCTCGGGCGGCGTGGCAACGGCGGCATCGTGGAAACTCCGGGCAGGAAAGCGCGCAAGGTAAACGATGCACCGCAACATCGCCAGTAGCAGGCCGCCTCACCGGCGCAACGCTGCGTGGCCGTGATCGCGCGGCCCCGTCGCAGGCCGTGCTGCCCTATGCTCGGGGCTACCTACCGAAGGGGCCGCCAGCCGTGGGGACGGACACGTACGACTACATCATCGTCGGCGCAGGATCGGCCGGCTGCGTGCTGGCCAACCGGCTCAGCGCCGACCCGCGTTGCCGGGTACTGCTGCTGGAAGCCGGTCCGCGCGACCGCAACCCGTTCATCCACATGCCGGCCGGGTTGGCGCGACTGGTCAACAACCGCCGCATCAACTGGAACCTGGACACCGACGCCGAGCCGGCGCTGGCAGGCCGCCGCCTGTGGTGGCCGCGCGGCAAGGTGCTGGGCGGCTCCAGTTCGATCAACGCGATGTGCTACGTGCGCGGCGTTCCCGCCGACTACGACGGCTGGGCGGCCGGCGGCGCCGAGGGCTGGGAGTGGGCGCAGGTGCTGCCGTGGTTCCTGCACAGCGAAGCCAACAGCCGCGGTGGCAGCGCCCTGCACGGCGATGCCGGCCCGTTGTCGGTCGCCGACCTGCGCCACCACAACCCGCTCTCCGACGCCTTCCTCGACGCTGCCGTGCAGGCCGGGCATGCGCGCAACGACGACTTCAACGGCGCCCGCCAGCTCGGGGTCGGGCTGTACCAGGTGACCCAGCGCGATGGCGCGCGGTGCTCCAG
>NZ_QAIW01000187.1:0-1226 GCF_003061285.1 Stenotrophomonas sp. HMWF003
GTTCCCGGCCCGCAACCGGCTGATCGCCGGGCTCAGCCTGGGCACGGTGGTGATCGAAGCGGCGGTGCGGTCCGGGGCGCTGATCACCGCCCGGCTGGCGGCCGACGCCGGGCGTGAGGTCTTCGCCCTGCCCGGCTCGGTGCGCAACCCGCGGGCGCGCGGCTGCCACCGGCTGATCCGCGAGGGCGTGATGCTGGTGGAGCACCCCGACGAAGTGATCGCCGGGCTGACCGCGCTGGCCGGCACCCTGGGCCAGGCCTTGCGAAGCCGGCTGGATGCCCCCACTGAACAGGCACGACCGGCGCCTCGGCGCGCCCCCTCCTTCCCCGACCCGAACTACCAGCGCTTGTGGCAGGCACTGGATGACAACCCAACGGGTATGGATTCACTGATCCAGCGCAGCGGATTGACGACGGCCCAGCTGTCGGCCATGCTGCTGGTCATGGAACTGGAAGGAAAGGTGGTTGCCGCCTATGGCCGCTACTGTCGAAAACCCTAGTTTCTTCACCTCCACAGCGTCGTTGACGCAGGCCGAGGGGCAATGAAAGAGAGCATTCTGGATGTCCTGCTGTACCTGTTCGAACATTATTTCAGCGAGGACCCGGACCTCGTCCGTGACCGCGACACCCTCCAGAACAGCCTGATACAGGCCGGCTTCAGCCCCACCGAAATCAAGAAAGCATTCGACTGGCTCGATGCCCTGGCCGACCAGCGCCCGGCCGTGAACGTGGCCCGGGTCGACGGCCCGGTGCGCATCTACCACGGTCCGGAGCTGGACAAGCTCGACGTGGAAGGTCGCGGATTCCTGATGTTCCTGGAGCAGCACGGCATCCTGGACGCCAACCAGCGCGAGCTGGTGCTGGACCGCGCCATGGCCCTGGACCAGGACGAGCTGGATCTGGACGACCTGAAGTGGGTGGTGCTGATGGTGCTGTTCAACCAGCCCGGGTCCGAGGCCGCCTACGCCTGGATGGAAACGCAGATGTTCATAGACGAACCGGAACCGCTTCACTGACCGTACACTGGGTGCCTTGCGCATTCAGGAGCGTGCCGTGGGCCAGTGGTTCTATGCAGAAGGAAATCGCCAGCAGCGCGGGCCGCTGGCGTCCGATGAGCTGATCGCGCTGTACCAGTCCAGCCGCATTGCGGCCGATACGCTGGTCTGGCGCGATGGCATGGCGCAGTGGCAACCGCTGCGCGAGGTGGCCGACGAGATCGGCCTGGTG
>NZ_QAIW01000187.1:1240-6510 GCF_003061285.1 Stenotrophomonas sp. HMWF003
CCGCGCCCTTCCCGCCGGTAACGGCCACCGCAGCGCCTTCGATGGACGCCGCACCACCGCGCCAGGGCCTGTCCGGCTGCGCGATCGCCGGTATCGTGGCCGGCGTCTGCGGGCTGGTGCTGGTGGCGGTCATCGGCATCCTCGCCGCGATAGCCCTGCCCGCCTACCAGGACTATGTGCTGCGCGCCAAGACCGCGCAGGCCATCACCGCGCTCGACCCGATCAAGGTGCAGGTCAGCGAGTTCGTGCAGACCCACGGGCGCTGCCCGGTCAACGACGACGAGGGCTTCCAGCCGGCCGAAAGCTATGCCAGCGACGACCTGTCGGCGGTGCGGATCGGCCGCTTCGACAACAGCCACTGCGGCATCGAGGCCGAGCTGACGGTGCCCGCCAAGGCGGCCCTGGACGGCAAGCTGCTGTGGCTGGATTACGACCCGGAACTGCACCAGTGGGAATGCACCGGCGAGCCGGATGACAAGTACCTGCCGCAGCACTGCCGCGGCTGACAACGGACGCATGTCCATGGATGAACCCAAAGGGGATTGAAGCAATGACTGAGTGGTATTTCGCCGATGGCCAGGAGCGCCAGGGCCCGTTGACCGCCGACGAGATGCGCCTGCGTTTCCAGCGCGCGCAGATCAGCCTGACCACGCTGGTCTGGCGTGAGGGCTTTGCGCAGTGGAAGCCGTTGTCCGAGGCGGTCGACGAGCTGCAGCTGCAGAACCTGAGCAGCGCCGCAGAGAACCTGGGCAGCGGCTTCGACCTGCGCGGCGACTACACCGCCATCGACAACGGCACCGCACCGCTGCCGGGCACCGGTGGCGGCACCCATTCGCCGTACACCGCGCCGGCGGCAGGCAGCGGCCTTGCGGGCACGGGCGTGGTCAGCGGCGGCCATGTGGTCTATGCCGGCTTCTGGAAGCGCTACGCCAGCTACTTCATCGACTCGCTGGTGGTCAGCGTGGTCAACATCCCGGTCAGCCTGATCTTCAATGGCATCGGCGCGGTGTCGGGCAACGAGTCGCTGGCACTGGTGATGAGCCTGGTGGCGATGCTGGCCGGCCTGGCCCTGGGCGTGGCCTACTACGCCGGCTTCCATGCCTCGGCCGGCGGCGCCACGCTGGGCAAGATGGCGGTGGGCATCAAGGTGGTCCGCGGCAACGGCGAACGGCTCACCCTGGGCCGCGGCATCGGGCGCTACTTCGGCTTCCTGCTGAGCAGCCTGACCCTGATGATCGGTTTCATCATGGCCGCCTTCACCGAGCGCAAGCAGGCCCTGCACGACATGATCTGCGACACCGTGGTGGTCGACAAATGGGCCTACACCGAGAACGAACACCTGCAGCAGGAGGGTCTGGGCACGCTCACCATCGTGATTCTGGTCGTCTCGGCGCTGCTCACCGTGGCCGCCATCGGCGTGGGTATCGCCATGATCGGGGTCATCGCCTCGTCCATGTCCTGACCCCACCCTCACACCGGGCCGCTTGACACGGGCGGCTCGGTCGTGATTCCTCTAATAAGAGAAAAAGCTGAACGCCCGGCGCATACCCGGGCGTTCAGTTTATGGAAATCGCCCGCTGCCCTTCACTAATGCGGCCATTTGCTCCACCCTAGCGCCCTCTCCCGGGCTGCTGCCCACAGAAATAATCTGACATGCCCAAGCACCTGCTCATCGTCGAATCGCCCGCCAAGGCCAAGACGATCAACAAATACCTCGGCAAGGACTTCACGGTCCTGGCCTCGTATGGGCATGTGCGCGACCTGGTGCCGAAGGAAGGCGCGGTCGACCCGAACAACAACTTCGCGATGCGCTACGACCTCATCGAGAAGAACGAGAAGCACGTCGATGCCATCGTCAAGGCCGCCAAGGGCGCCGACGACATCTTCCTGGCCACCGATCCGGATCGCGAGGGTGAGGCGATCAGCTGGCACATCGCCGAAATCCTGAAGGAACGCGGGCTGGTCAAGGACAAGCCGATGCAGCGCGTGGTCTTCACCGAGATCACCCCGCGCGCCATCAAGGAAGCGATGGGCCACCCGCGCGAGATCGCCGGCGACCTGGTGGATGCCCAGCAGGCACGCCGCGCACTGGACTACCTGGTGGGCTTCAACCTGTCCCCGGTGCTGTGGCGCAAGGTGCAGCGCGGCCTGTCCGCCGGCCGCGTGCAGAGCCCGGCGCTGCGCATGATCGTCGAGCGCGAGGAAGAGATCGAAGCCTTCATCGCCCGCGAGTACTGGAGCATCGATGCCGCCTGCGCGCATCCCTCGCAGCCGTTCACCGCGCGCCTGACCAAGCTGGACGGCAAGAAGTTCGAACAGTTCACCGTGACCGACGGCGATACCGCCGAAGCCGCACGCCTGCGCATCCAGCAGGCCGCGCAGGGCGCGCTGCATGTCACCGACGTGGCCAGCAAGGAGCGCAAGCGCCGCCCGGCCCCGCCGTTCACCACCTCCACGCTGCAGCAGGAAGCCTCGCGCAAGCTGGGCTTCACCACCCGCAAAACCATGCAGGTGGCACAGAAGCTGTACGAAGGCGTGGCCATCGGCGAGGAAGAAGGCACCGTCGGCCTGATCTCGTACATGCGTACCGACTCGGTCAACCTGTCCCAGGATGCACTGGCCGAGATCCGCGACGTGATCGCCCGCGATTACGGCATCGCCTCGCTGCCCGACCAGCCCAACACCTACCAGACCAAGTCCAAGAACGCCCAGGAAGCGCATGAAGCGGTGCGCCCGACCTCGGCCCTGCGGACCCCGGCCCAGGTGGCGCGCTTCCTCACCGACGACGAGCGCAAGCTCTACGAACTGATCTGGAAGCGGGCCGTGGCCTGCCAGATGATCCCGGCCACGCTCAACACCGTGAGCGTGGACCTGTCGGCCGGCAGCGAACACGTGTTCCGCGCCAGCGGTACCACCGTGGTGGTGCCCGGCTTCCTGGCCGTATACGAGGAAGGCAAGGACACCAAGAGCGCCGAAGACGACGACGAAGGCCGCAAGCTGCCGGCGATGAAGCCCGGCGACCGCGTGCCGCTCGATCGCATCGTGGCCGACCAGCATTTCACCCAGCCGCCGCCGCGCTTCACCGAAGCGGCGCTGGTCAAGGCGCTGGAAGAATATGGCATCGGCCGCCCGTCGACCTACGCCTCGATCATCCAGACCCTGCTGTTCCGCAAGTACGTGGAAATGGAAGGCCGCAGCTTCCGCCCGTCCGACGTCGGCCGTGCGGTGTCCAAGTTCCTGTCCAGCCACTTCACCCAGTACGTGGACTACGACTTCACCGCCAAGCTCGAAGACGAGCTCGACGCGGTGTCGCGTGGCGAGGAAGACTGGATTCCGCTGATGGCCCGTTTCTGGGACCCCTTCAGCAAGCTGGTCGAAGAAAAGAACGAATCGGTGGACCGCGCCGAAGCCAGTGGCGCGCGCGAACTCGGCACCGATCCCAAGACCGGCAAGCCGGTCAGCGTGCGGCTGGGTCGCTTCGGGCCGTACGCGGCGATCGGCAGCACCGCCGAAGATGCCGAAGACAAGCCCAAGTTCGCCTCGCTGCGCCCCGGCCAGTCGATGCACACCATTTCCCTGGAAGACGCGCTGGAGCTGTTCCTGATGCCGCGCGCGCTCGGCCAGGACAAGGACGAGGATGTCAGCGTCGGCATCGGCCGCTTCGGTCCGTTCGCCAAGCGCGGCAGCACCTATGCCTCGCTGAAGAAGGAAGACGATCCCTACACGATCGACCTGGCCCGTGCGGTGTTCCTGATCGAAGAGAAGGAAGAGATCGCGCGCAACCGGATCATCAAGGAGTTCGAGGGCAGCGACATCCAGGTGTTGAACGGCCGCTTCGGCCCGTACATCAGCGATGGCAGGATGAACGGCAAGATCCCCAAGGATCGTGAGCCGGCGTCGCTGACCCTGGCCGAAGTGCAGCAGTTGATGGAAGAAACCGGCAAGCCGGTGCGCAAGGGCTTCGGCAAGAAGGCGGCCAAGAAGGTAGTGGCCAAGAAGGCCACGGTGAAGAAGGAGGCCGCGCCGAAGAAGGCGGCCGCCAAGAAGGCACCGGCGAAGAAAGCCGCCACCAAGAAGGCGGCAACGAAGAAGACCGCGACCAAGAAAGCGGCCACCAAGAAGGCTGCCAAGAAGACGGTCGCCAAGAAGGCCTGAGTGCCGCCACCGGCGCAGGCCCACGCCCGGCGTGGATCTGCGCGGGGATCACCCGGTTGGCACGCCGGGGGCGGATAATACGGGCCTACACCCACGCCTGCGCTGTTGCCGCCATGAACGAACTCACCCTGGATACCGCCCTGCCCGTGCTCCGCGCCGGCGGGGTAGTGGCTTACCCGACCGAAGCGGTCTGGGGCCTGGGCTGCGATCCCGCCCATGAGGCGGCGGTGATGAAGCTGCTGCAGCTCAAGCAGCGCCCGGTCGAGAAAGGCATGATCCTGGTGGCCGCCGACCTGGCCCAGCTGGACGACTGGGTGCGCCTGCAGGCCTTGCCCGCGCAACGCCAGGCCGTGGTGCTGGCCAGCTGGCCCGGTGCGAACACCTGGATCCTGCCGGCCGGCCCACGCGCGCCGCGCTGGATCACCGGCGCGCACAGCGGCATTGCCGTGCGCATCAGCGCGCACCCGTTGGTGGCCGCGTTGTGCCAGGCCTGGGGCGGCCCGCTGGTGTCCACCAGCGCCAACCTGGCCGGCAAGCCACCGGCACGGACCCGGGCCGAACTGGACCCGGCGCTGCTGCCGCTGCTGGACGGCCTGGTTGACGGCGATACCGGCGGCCTGGCCCAGCCCACCCCGATCCGCGACGCGCTCAGCGGCCAGGTCCTGCGCAGCTGAGCGGCCACCAGACCGGGGGTTTTGCGCCGCTGCCGGCAAAGCCGCACACTGGGCCCATGCGCCGAACGACTGTCCTTCGCCTGTCCCTGCTGCTGTGCTGCGCCAGCGCGCCCCTGGCCGCGCAGGACGCCGGCAATGTGCGCGTGTACCGGTGCGTGGGCAGCAACGGTGCGGTGTCGCTGCAGGACGCACCCTGCCGCGACGGGCGCCAGGAAGTACGCGACATGCAACGCCCGCGCGACCCCGCCCCGCGCGTGGTGCGCAGCGACCGCGACCCCGCTGCCACGCCGGCACCGGCGGCGCCGCAGCGCGAAGTGCGCCACGTCTACGTGCAGCCGCCGCAACCGCTGTACGAATGCGTGCGCGACGACGGCAGCCGCTATACCAGCGACAGCGGCGAGGGCAATCCGCGCTGGGTGCCGATCTGGACCAGCGTGTACC
>NZ_QAIW01000187.1:6520-7150 GCF_003061285.1 Stenotrophomonas sp. HMWF003
GCTCGCTGTCGATCTCCGGCGGTGGTCCGCACGTGGGCGGCAGCGTCAGCGTGGGCAGCGGCAGCACGCACTGGGAGGGTACCCGCGAGGTCTACCCCGGCACCTACACCGACACCGTGGTGCCCACCGGCAACGTGCTGGTGCGCGACGCGTGCAACCCGCTGCCACAGCAGGACGTCTGCGCGCGCCTGCAGGATCGTCGCTGGGAACTGGTCCGCCAGTACAACAGTGCGCTGCAGGGCCAACGTGATGCGCTCAGCCGTGAGCAGCGCAGCGTGGATGCGCGACTGGAACGCGACTGCCGCTAGCACGTGCTTCAATGCGCACTTCGCTACGCCTTTCGGCTTGTCGCCCCGACCCGATGCCCATCGCTTTCCTGCCGCCCCCTTCCCTGACCCGCCGTGTCGCATCGCGCAGCGGCCTGGCCCTGCTCGCCATGTGGCTGTGCCTGCCAGCGCAGGCGCTTGCCGAGGACGTGGTGCTGTTCCGCTGTACCGCCGCCGATGGCGGCCTCACCGTGCAGAACGCGCCCTGCCCGGCCGGCACCCAGCAACGCATCCAGCGCTTCACCGCCCCGGCCAGCAGCGCCGCCCCGACGGCGCCGTCCAGCGCCCCGGTGGCAGCGGCGGT
>NZ_QAIW01000187.1:7179-12595 GCF_003061285.1 Stenotrophomonas sp. HMWF003
CCTTGAACATGCGCCCCTGCCGGTGCTGCAGGCCGGCGATGTGCAGACCTCGGTAGAGGCCGAGGGCACGGCCATCCTGGACAGCGACGTGGTGCGCCGGCAGGCCCGGCAGCAGGCCGAAGCCGATGCGGTGGCCAAGCAGCCGCTGCCGGAGATCTACCAGTGCCAGGGGCGCGAAGGCGGCGGCTACCTGCACGAACGCGAACCGGCACCGCCGCACTGCGTCTGGATGACCGTCACCGGCCTGGGCGGCACCACCCCGCTCAATGCCGCAGGCTGCGAAGTGATCCGCGATACGTGCGAGCCCGTCCCCGAAGCACAGCGCTGCAACAGCTGGCAGCAGCGCTTCCGCGATGCACGTGGGCGGGAGCGCTTCGCCACGCCGGAAAACGCGGCCCTGGCCACGGCCGAACGCGAACGGCTGGAGGCCATCCTCGCCGACAGCGACTGCCCCATCCCGTAACCGTTGGTCGGCTGCCCGGCCACATCCGGGTGGAGCCGACCGTTGGTCGGCTGCGCTCCAGATCGTTGATCGGGGTCAGAACCCGTAGCGCAGGAACCCACCGTCCACCGCGATGCATTCACCGGTGACGTAGCTCGACGCCGGCAGGCACAGGAACCCCACCGCGGCCGCCACTTCCTCAGGTTCGCCGATGCGGCGCATCGGGGTGCGGTCGATCACTTCTTCGTAGTAGTCCGGGTCGGACAAGGGCCCCGACGTGCGCCGGGTGCGGATGTACCACGGCGCCACCGCGTTGACCCGGATACCGTCCTCGGCCCATTCCACGGCCAGGTTGCGGGTCATCTGGTGCATGGCGGCCTTGGTCATGCCGTACACCGCGCCGCTGCGCACGTGGGTGAGGCCGGACACGCTGCCCACATTGACGATCGCCGAGGCGGCGTGCCGGGCCAGCAGCGGGTGCGCGTAGCGCGACAGCTCGAACGCCGAGAACAGGTTGGTCTCGAAGATGCCCCGCCATTCGTCTTCGGTGTATTCGGTGGCCGGCTTGGTGATGTTGCCACCGGCGTTGTTGATCAGCAGGTGCAGGCCGTCGCTGTGGTCTTCGACCCAGTCGAGGATCTCGCGACGGTCTTCGTCGTCGGAGACGTCGGCGGCCAGGCCATGGATCTCGCGGTCGGGGAAGGCATCCACCAGTTCATCGCGGGCCATTTCCAGCGCATCCGGATCGCGCCCGACGATCAACAGGTCCGCGCCGAAACCGGCCAGTTCCCGGGCAATCGCCAAGCCGATGCCGGCACTTGCACCGGTGATCAAGGCGGTCTGCCCATCCAATCGCCAACGTTGCGCGCTCACCTGTTTCTCCTGCGGGGAACCCTGCCCCGTGATGCTGCGCACTGCACCATGCGGTGCGCTGCACGCAGGATAGCGCAGCCCCTGCACGCGGTCCGCGCTCATGCACGCCGGCGGCGACGGTGCGACACTGTTCCCCCCGGCCATCAAGGTGTGCGTGCCATGAACATTCGTGTCGTCCTGCCGCTGACCGCGCTGCTGGCCCTGGCCGGCTGCAACCGACCGGTACCACCGGCACCGGACAAACCCCCGGAACCGCAGGCCACCGCACTGCGCGATGCCATGCAGCAGCCACTGGACAAGGCCAAGGCCGCGCGCGACATGTTGGAAAAGGCGCCCGACACCCGCGCCGCCGACGAAGCGCCCACCGACCGGTAGAGCCACCCCATGGGTGGCTGCACGCGCCCCCGGTAGAGCCACCCCATGGGTGGCTGCACGCGCCCCCGGTAGAGCCACCCCATGGGTGGCTGCGCGTGGTGATGGATCGGAGGGCAGCCACCCATGGGGTGGCTCTACCCCGGTTCGGAACCCCAAAAAAAACCCGGCGTCCGCCGGGTTTTTTCATGGCCTGCGGGTTACCGCATCAGAAGCCGCAGAAGCAGTACGCCAGCGCCTTCACCGGTGCACTGCCGCGCGGATCGCGGGCCGCATCTTCAACGAAGCGCAGCTGCGTATCCAGCTCCGGCATCGAACGGGCCAGCATCAGCCGCGCCATGCCCGACTCGCCCAGCATCCACGCACCGGCGTGGCTGCCGGCAAAGCCGCTCATGAACTGCGCGAACGGCGTGGCGCCCTTCTCGATATAGCGCACGCGGACCTTGTCCACCTCGCCCAGCTTGGCACGCTTGGCCGCATCGGCAACGGCAGCCTTCAGCCCACCGAACTCGTCGACCAGGCCGCGTTCCTTGGCCTGCGCACCGCTCCACACACGACCGCGGGCGACTTCATCGACCGCCTCGACCGGCTTGTTGCGTGCGTCGGCAACCTTGCCGGTGAAATCGGCGTAGCCCTTGTTGATCACCGACTGGATCACCTGGCCCACGGCCGGGTCCATCGGACGGGTCATGTCGAACGCACCGGCGAAGCGGGTGGTGCCCACGCCATCGGTGTGCACGCCGATCTTGTCCAGAGAACGGGCCACGTTCGGGATCATGCCGAAGATGCCGATCGACCCGGTGATGGTCGACGGATCGGCGTAGATGCGATCGGCGTTCATGCTGATCCAGTACCCACCGGAGGCGGCCAGATCGCCCATCGACACCACCACCGGCTTGCCGGCGGCCTTCAGCGCCACCACTTCGCGACGGATCTGCTCGGAGGCGAACACTTCACCGCCGGGCGAATCCACGCGCAGCACCACCGCCTTCACGTCCTTGTCGTCGCGGGCCTCGCGCAGCAGGGCCGAGGTCGACACGCCACCGACGCGACCGGCCGGCAGGTCACCCCCGGCGATTTCACCGGCAGCCACGATCACGGCCACCTGCGGACGCGAATCCACCGGCGAGCGACGGCTGTCCAGCGCGGACAGGTAGGCATCAAGGTTCACGCTGCGGAAGCCGCCGTCGGCGTCTTCGTCGGCAACGCCGCGATCGGTGAGCAGGTCTTCCACTTCCTCGCGCGTCTTCAGCCCGTCCACCAGCTTCTGCTGCAGGGCGAACTTGGCCAGGTCACCCCCGGCGGCGGCGATCCCTTCGGGCATGGTGTCGATGCCGGCGGCCAGCTGCGCGGGATCCAGCTTGCGTGCCTTGGCGATGTCGGCCAGGTAGCGCTGCCACACATCGTTCATCCAGAACAGGTCGGCTTCCTTGGCCTGCGGCGAGGCGGCGTCGAGCACGTACGGTTCGGCGGCGGACTTGTATTCGCCCACCTTGAACAGGTGCACGTCCACGCCCAGCTTGTCCTGCAGGCCGGTGCGGAAGTACTGGCGGTAACGGCCAAGGCCTTCCAGCACCACGCCGCCCATCGGGTCCAGGTAGACCTCGTCGGCCTGTGCGGCCAGCAGGTACTGCGACTGGCTCATGTTCTCGCTGAAGGCCACGACCTGCTTGCCGGCGGCGCGCAGTTCCTGCAGCGCGGCGGCCACTTCGCGCATCGACGCAAAGCCGCTGGGCTGCAGCTTGTCCAGTTCCAGCACCACGCGCTCGATCTTCTTGTCGGTGCGGGCCGCCTCCAGCGCGCGGATCAGGTCGCGCAGCTGCACTTCCTCGGCGCTGTTGTCACCGATCGCCTTGGACAGCGCGCGGCTGACCGGGTCGGCGCTGAACTGCTCGACCAGCCGGCCTTCCGGCGCGATCACCAGCGTGGTGCGGTCCTGCAGCGCATTGCCCGAACTGGCGCCCTTGCCCATCGCCACGACGAACAGGATCAGGATCAACAACAGCAGGCCGAAGAAGACCAGGTTGAGGATCAGCCTGCGGGTAAAGTTCATCACATCCCACAGCCCGATGAAGAAGCTGGCGACGGGATTGCGACGCGCGGGTTGGTTCATGGGGAAAACTCCAGTTGGCTTCTTGCCGTAATGCCAGCATAGCCGGTGCCGGGCAGGCCGGCATCGGACACAAGTAAGGGGGTCGTCAAGCGGCGGGCGGCAACGCCAGGCCCACCCGGCGGCTGCTGACGCGCAGGCGCCAGGCCATCAGGATGGCGGCCGCGGTCAGGCCCAGGATCAGGCCCAGCCACATGCCCTGCGGGCCCATGCCCAGGCCAAGGCCCAGACCGGCGCCGAGCGGCATGCCCAGCCCCCAGTACGAGAACATGGCGATGAACATCGGCACGCGGGTGTCCTTGAGCCCGCGCAGCGCGCCGGCCGAGAGCACCTGCACGCCATCGGGGAACTGGAACGCCGCGGCGTACAGCAGCAGCGTGGAGGCCAGCGCGGCCACGCCCATGTCGGCGGTGTACACCCCGACGATGGCGTCATGGCCGAACAGCAGCACCAGTGCGGACAGCGTCTGGGTGCCCAGGATGATCACCAGGCCGGCGATCGCCGCACGGCGCACGCCCAGTCCGTTGCCGCTGCCCACCGCATGGCCCACGCGCACGGTGGTGGCTTCGGCCACGCCCATCGGGATCATGAAGCACAGCTGCGCCACGTTGATGGCGATCTGGTGCGAGGCCGCTTCGGTAGCGCCCAGGCGACCGATCAGCAGCGCGGTGACGATGAACAGCCCGCCTTCCATCAGCACCGTGATGCCGATCGGCAGGCCGGTCCGCAGCAGGTCCCAGATGGCGGCCCAGCGCGGCAGCTCGAAATGGGAGAACAGCTGCAGGTGCGCGAACCGCTTGGTTTTCCACAGATAACCGGCAAAGCACAGCGCCTGGATCCACATCATCGTGGCCGAGGCGATGCCCAGCCCTTCGGCGCCCATTTCCGGCATGCCGAACTTGCCGTAGCAGAGGATGTAGCCCAGCGGCGCCAGGATCACCAGGCCACCGAAGCCCAGGACCATGGTCGGCAGCGTCCAGTGCATGCCTTCGCTGAGGTAGCGCATGCAGAAATACAGCGTCAGCGCCGGACCGCCCCAACGCACCGCATGCAGGAACGCGGTGGCACCGGGCACGATGTCCGGGGCGATGCCGAACGCCGGCAGCAGCGGCGGCACCACCGTGAGGAAGGTGAACATGATCAGGCCCAGCCCGAGCGCCAGCCACAACGCCTGGCGGAACAGCGGGCCGATCTCACGCTCGCGCCCAGCGCCGTGCAGCTGCGACACCGAGGCGGTGAGCGAGATCAGGGTGCCGATCGGGATCAGCATCGGCAGCCACAGCAGCGCGGTGCCGATGGTGACGGCAGCCAGCGTCTGGGTGCCGTGGTGGCCGGCGATGACGTTGTCGACGAAGGAGATCAGGCCGGTGGAAACATGGCCCAGCACCAGCGGCAGCGCGAGCAGGCCGGTGGCGCGCACTTCCTGGGAAAGGCGCGGCGTAGGAGAAGCGATGGACATGGGGATCACGTACGGCAACTGCGGCAGCGCGCGGAGGGCACAGGCACCGGGTTGCGGCCGGTCATCTTACGCGCGTGGCACGGCAAAACCCACGACCGGGGGTGAATGTGCGGTTTGCGACACGATGACGCCGCCGCACTCGCACGCCGCGCTGCGCGGC
>NZ_QAIW01000187.1:12605-14784 GCF_003061285.1 Stenotrophomonas sp. HMWF003
GGGCGCCGGGGGCGAGCGCGAGGAACTGGCTGCGGACCTGGTCGCGCTCCTGCGGCGGGGTGCGCTGCGCCACCAGGCTGAGCTGGGCCAGCTGGTCCAGGCTGAGCTGGCGCAGGATGGCCAGCGCCGGTTCGCGCTGTTCGGCCGGCAGGTAGCCGAACAAGCCCTGCAGCTTTGGGAAGGCCTGCCCCAGTTGCGGTCCCAGCAGCCAGCCGTCGCGGAAGCGCTGGTCCTGCGCGTCGAAACGCGCGCGCAGCGCCTGCTGCTGGGCCGGCGGCAACGCAGCCATGCGCTGGGCGGCGTCGCGGATGCGCGCCCGCTCCGGTTCCGGCAGTGCCTGCCAGGCGGCGTAGCGGCGGCGCAGTTCCTGCAGTTGGGCCGGGTCGAGCGCGGCGCGGGTGGCCGGAATGGCCGGCGCGGTGGCGGGCGTGGCGACGGCCGGCGTTGCATCGCGTTCGGGCAACGGCAGCGGTTGGGAGGCGGCGTTGGCCAACGTGGGCACGGCCAGCAGCAGCGCCATGCGCAGGAGAAGCTTATTCATCGGTGCTGGTCTCCAGCCCGGCCGCCGCCGCTTCGGGGCGGCTGGGCTGCGGCTGTGATTCATCCACCGGCACCGGCCCGCCGGCGGCCGACCAGGCATACAGGTCGGCATCGCGCGCCAGGGGCAGGTCCGGGTCGGCCAGCATGGCTGCATCGGTGGCGGCATGGGCCGGATCGGCCGGCGCGGTCACGGGCACGTCATCGGCCGGCAGGGCTTCCACCTGTACCGGACCGGCGTCTGCCACGGCGCCGGCGGGCGCAGTGGCGGCCGGGTCGGTCGCGGTGCGGGCATGTTTCCACCAGGCTGCGCCACCCAGCAGCACGCCGGCGGTGACCACCACGATCAGCAGCCCCTTCCAGGGGAAGCGGCGCCCGCCCTGGCGGCGCGGGCGGGCACGGGCCGGCGTGGCATCGGCCTTGTGCGGAGTACGCCAGGAGGCGGCATCGTGGCTCGCCGGGGTCGGCGCCGCCACCGGCTGCTGCAGCTTCTGCAGGCGTGACAGCGGCAGGTCGCGCAGGCGCTGCTGCACCTGTTCGGCCAGTGCGCGCCAGCCGGCCGCATCGGGATGGCCGTGCGCATCGCGCGGGCACGCGTCGGCCAGCGCCTGCTGGTAGTCGGCCACGGGCAGGTCGAGGATCTGGGCCGCGGCCGCTTCATCCAGCCCGCCGCCGATGCGCAGCAGCAGCGCCAGCCGTGCCGGCGGCGGCAGGGCCTGCAGGTGGCCAAGGCCGTCGGCCCAGCGCCCGCCCTCGGCCGGCATGCGGATGGGGGTGCGGTGGGCCAGCAGGATCCAGAATCGGTCGGGCCATTGCGCCATCGGCACATCGCTGGCGATACCGGCGAACGCCCGCATCACCGCCACCAGCGCCTGCTCGGCCACGGCCGGGTCACCGCATTGCAGCTCGGCCACCACCAGGGCGCGGCGCTCAACGCCGCGCAGGAACGCCGACAGCGCGCCGGCTGCGGTTGAAGAAAGGGGGGCCGTCGCAGCCGTCATAGCAACTCCATCATTTGCGGAAATGATAGCGATTGCGCGGCCGATCCGGCGTGCCGATATAGGCAGCGTGTGAAGACCGAGCAGCCAGAGTGCTGCTGTCACGGGCGCAGGTTGTGCACAGCATCAAGGAAATCCCGGGTGCAACCGGGTGTGATAGGCATGCGATGCATGTTTCAGCTTTGTTTCACAGCTATCTCATTGAATTTTATGGATATAGTTGTGTGGCTATTTTTTGACCAAGTTGAGGGAGAGGTCGGAACTTCCTGACGCACGGCCCGGAGATCGAGAGTGGCGCACAGACTTATCCACAGAAGATGTGGATAAGCCTGAATCTCTCGACGGGACAGATATTTAGCCGCTATTTAGGTTCGCGCAGTGGACCTCACAAGCGTGTTCAGGGTCGCTGCCGGGGCGGGAACGGGCCGCTACACTGCTGCGATGCCCAGTTCCGATCCGGCCCCCACCCTGTCGCTGACCGGTGGCCCCACGCCCCAGCTGAATGCGCCGACCGTGCAGGTGGCGCTGCCGCTGCCCCTGCCCCAGTGGTTCGATTACGCCCCGCCGCCGGGCGAGCCGCCGCAGGCCGACATGGTCGGGCGCCGGCTGCGGGTGCCGTTTGGCTCGCGCGAGCTGGTCGGGGT
>NZ_QAIW01000016.1:0-3342 GCF_003061285.1 Stenotrophomonas sp. HMWF003
TCCGTATTCGGCCCACCCGGCGAGACGGTGCATACCGATGCGCTGGGCCGAATACGGATCTGTTTCCACTGGCAGCGCCCACAGGACCACCCCGATGGGCACACCGAAGACGCGCGCGCCTCCACCTGGGTGCGCGTCGCCCTGCCCAGTGCGGGCGATGGCTTTGGTCACCAGTTCCTGCCACGTATCGGCCAGGAGGTGCTGGTCACGTTCCTCCACGGCGACATCGACCGCCCAGTGGTCACCGGCGTGCTCTACAACGGCCGCCACGCGACACCCCGCTTCGCCGGGGTTGGGCACTTGCCGGGCAACCGCGCCTTGTCCGGCATCCGCTCGCAGGAACATGCGGGTGACGCACATGGCGAGCTGATCTTTGACGACAGCACCGGCCAGTTGGCCACCACGCTGCGCGCGAGCCCGCATGACAGCGTGCTGCACCTGGGACACCTGCACGGCTCGCGCACCGACGGCCAGGCAGATCCGCGCGGCGAAGGCGCAGAGCTGCGCACCGATGCCGCGCTGGCGCTGCGCTCGGCGCACGGCCTGCTGCTGAGCAGCCATGGCCGCCAGCGCGCGCAGGGCCACCAGCTGGACCGTCAGGAACTGCAGGGCCTGCTGGACGATTGCCGCCGCGTGTTCGAGGACCTGGCCACCCTGGCCATCGAACAGCAGGCGGGGGCACCGGCCACTGCCCCCCAGCAGGCACTTGCCGAAGCACTGCGCGGCTGGGGCGACCAGGGCGGCCAGGCACCGGTAATCGCCGTATCGGCCGCTGCTGGCCTGGTAAGCGCAACCCCGGCCTCGCAGTTGCACGTCAGCCAAGGTCACCACGATGTAGTTGCCACCGGCAGCCTGCAGCAGACCAGCGGCGAGCGCATGCACCTGCAGGCGGGCCAGGGCCTGTCGCTGTTTGCCCGCGACGGCGGCATCAGCACCATCGCCAACGCCGGGCACGTGGCGGTGCAGGCGCGCAGTGCGGAAATCCAGGCGCATGCGCTGCAAGGCGTGCAGATCAGTGCCGAGAACGGTGAGATCGTGCTGGCCGCACCGGTGATCCGCCTGGTGGCGGCAGACGGCAGCTTCCTGCGCGTGGGCGGCGGCGTGACCGGGGGCAGCAAGGACGCCATCGCCTTCCACGGTGCCAGCCATGACTGGGACGGGCCGCGCACCGAGCAGTGGCATCGCACCCTGGTGGCTGCGCCGATTCCGCCGGTATGCCTGCCCTGCCTGGCCATGGCGGCCATGCGCGGCAGCGCGGCGGTCAATCTGGCAGGCGCTGCATGAATCCCCTGCCGCCTGCCTGCCATGCCGCATTGGCCAACCACGGGGTGACGCCCTGTGTGCTCGTGGACGGCGCCATGCAACACGCCGCCGGCGTCCGGCTGGCCCGCACGCCGGGCGCGGGCCTCTCGTTGTTTGACGACCTGCCCGAGGAGGCGCAGGCGCTTGGCCCGTGGTTGCTGTCGCCAGCGCAGGCACAGGCCGTGGGGCTGGACGGTAGTGGCCCAGGCGTGAACTGGCTGGTCAGCGCGCTGGCGCGGCCAGACGCGGCCGACCACCTGCGCCACTGGCTGCGCGATGGCCACCCGCGTGGGCTGCACTACACCCGCCTGGCCGATGGTCGCGTGCTGCGTGCAGCCATGTCGGTGTGGACTCCAGCGCAGCGGGCGGCATTCTGCGCACCCTGCTCGGGATGGTGGATGGCCGACCGCGATGGCAACGCGCTGGCGCTCGCACTACCCGGACCGTTGACTCTTGAGCCGGGCACCACTGCCGGCTGGACCGATGCGCAGCGCGAGGCGTTGGCAGAGCACAGCGTGGTGGACCAGCTGCTGCACAGCCTTAAAGGGCATGTGCGGTACGCCGCATCGCTGACCTCGCGCGAGCGCAGACACGCCGTCGCCACGCAGGTGCAGCGGGCCGCGGTGACCGCGGGGTATGTGGAAGCGCCGGACCAGGCGAGCTGGATTGCATTCGCGCTGATGGCGGGCGGGTACTCCATGCCACTGGATGGGCATCCGGTGCACGCGTTGGCGTTGCGCGGTGATGCGCTGTGGAGCGCGCTGATGGATGGAGCGGCGGACGTGGGGCTGGATCTTCGCACTGCTCGACCACCTGACGACGTGGATGAACGATGACCTTGCCCTTTGAATATCTGCGGGCGCATGCAGACGCTCCCGCATCGAGAACCTTCCCTCCATCGGACGCAAGCGCCGATGAGGAACGGCGTCCGTTATGCACGCACCTGCAAGTATCCATGCATCTGGAGGGAGCACGCCTCAAGGACATTGAAAGGGGAGCATCCTGCACATATGCAGTGATCAAGCACTGGCGTTGCCGTAAGCGCGGCGTACTCCATGCAGCCACACTCGCCGTTGTGGCTCTCACCATGGCAGGCTGCAAGCCGGCGGAGCGAAGTTCAGATCCCACCGCGCGTGTCGGTGGCAGCTTGACGTCGATGGACTATGAGCCGACCGACACCTTCGTGCGTCCTGTTTATGTTGATGGTCGAGGCGGAGACAGTGCTGGAACTGGCGGAAGCACCGCACTCGGTGCGATCAGTCTGCCGCAACGGTGGCATCCAGGACTCACAGTCCGTGCGAAATGGCGGCGATGCAGAGCTTTCTATGCGGATCGACCCGAAACGCAGGAAGAGGCCTGTCGTTGGGTCGAGAAAGACGTTCCTGTGCACCCCTACACCTACGTGGGGCGTACATGGCTTCACATCTTCGCTGATGACGAAGTGCTGGTCATCCCATCGATGAAAGGTCCGAATCATCCTGACTATCCGGGCGCTGAATTCCCCTATAAGAACTTCAACGATCGGAGAGGCATTGGTCGAGATGAGTGAATGGTCCTGGCTTCCCGAGAAGGCGAAGGTGATCTTTGGCGTGCAGCGGGTGTCACGCATACTGGATGCGCACTGTCTGACGACTCCCGGGAGCACACGTTGTATGGGAACCGGGCAGGCAGACTCCTCCGCATGCGCCTTGATGAAGCCCCGTAGCCACCATAGGCGCGGCGCAATACACATAGCCGCGCTCGCCGCCGTCGTGCTCACCTTGACGAGCTGCAAGCCCGCCGAACGAGGTTCGGACCCCAACGCGCGTGTCGGTGGCAGCTTGACGTCGATGGACTATGAGCCGACCGACACGTACGTGGAGTTCGTTTACGTCAACGGTCGGGGTGGAGATATTGCCGGGACTGGCGGAAGCACCGTACTCGGCGCGATCAGTCTGCCGCAGCGGTGGCATCCCGGACTCACAGTCCGTGCGAAATGGCGGAGATGCAGAGCTTTCTATGCGGATCGACCCGAAACGGAGGAAGAGGCCTGTCGTTGGG
>NZ_QAIW01000188.1:0-3534 GCF_003061285.1 Stenotrophomonas sp. HMWF003
ACGTTGCCGATGCTGACGTTGCCTTTGACCTGGCGCACGTCGGCGTCGCCGGAGCCCAGCGTTTCCAGCGTGACGTTGCCCTGCACGCCGTCCAGTTCGAGGTCGCCCGACCCCACCGTGCCGACCTTCGCGTTGCCGCGCAGGTTGCGTGCCTTGAAGTCGCCCGAACCCACCGACAACAGGTTGAGCGAACCGGCGCCGTCCAGGGTCACATCGCCGGAGCCGATCGCGGCGGTGACCGCGCCCTTGATGTTGTGCAGGGCGATGTCGCCCGAGCCGACGTCGGCGCTGAGCGAGTGCGCGCCGGTGACGCTGACGTCGCCCGAGCCGACCTTCAGCTGCACCAGCAGGGTGTCCGGCACGCTGCCGCGCAGGTCCAGGTAGGCGTAGTTGCTGCCGCCGATGTTGATGCTGAGGTTCTGCTTCTCGCGTTGCAGGCGCACTACCAGCTTGTCGCCCACCTTCTGCTGGGTCACGGTGAGCTGGCGCAGCCAGTCCGCGTTGGAGGCGCAGGCGCGGCCACTGAGCTGTGCGGCGCCGCCCCCGGCGGTGAGCACCAGATCGTGCTGGTTGACCTCGAACACCACCGCCTTGGCACCGGCCAAGTCGAGCTTGAGGTCGCGCGGTTCATTGAACTTGCACTGCGGCTGTTCGGCCAGGGCCGACAGCGGCAGCAACAGCAGGGAAGCAACAGCGAGCATGCGGATCATGTGCGGCTCCTTGAGTGAATCGATCAGATCTCGCCGGCGCGGCGGCGCAGGCGGATGGCGACGATGATGAAGACCACGCCCACTGCGGCACCGATCCAGATATCGGGCAGGCTCAACGCGGTCAGCTGGTTCGCCGGGGCCAGCGCGGCCACCAGGTTGTCACGGTCGCCGATCACCGCGCGCAGCTCATCGGCGCGGTAGAACACGTCGCTGCCCGGCAGGGTACCCAGCAACAGGCGGCCGACGATGTGCTTCCAGAACCAGCCGCTGGTGCTGTCGAAGGCGTTCATCAGGTGCGTGGTGCTGACGATGATGCCGGCAAACAGCGGCAGCATCACCGCCCACAGGAACGGCTTGGTCTTGGCCCAGGCCGAGCACATCAGCAGCCAGCCCACGCTCGGCAGTGCCCACAGCAGGTACACGGGCAGCCAGGACAGGTGGCCGGCGGCGATCGCCAGCGGGCTGGCCGGGCCCCAGATCAGGGTCATCGGGTCGCCGCCATGGCTGAGCACCACCACGCTGATGATCAGCAGGAAGCCGAACATGGTCAGGATCGAGGCGAGCACCGCGATCACCGGGGCCACCAGCAATGCGCTCAATGCCTTGGACAGCACAGTCTGGGTGTCCGACAGCGGCAGCGACTTCCAGAACAGGATGCTGCGGTCGCGGCGATCGTCGTACAGCGCACCCAGGCAGTAGAAGAACACCACGAAGGCCAGCACGATGAACGGCCACAGCGAGCTCAGCAGCAGGGTCAGGTCCAGGCCGTTGGCCAGGTTGTGCAGCGCCTCGGCGTCCAGCTTCTTCGTCAGCAGGGCCAGGTCCAGCCCGTTGACGTTGACGCTTTCATTGTCGATCACCAGGCCGCCGCTCTTGGCCGCGCGGTTCATGGCCAGCAGCCCGAACAGAATGCCGATCAGGCTCATCACCAGCGAAATCGCGCCGGCGATCAGCGGGGCGTACAGGAACCCGCCGCGGTTTTCCCAGTACTCGCGCTTGAGCATCCACTTGAAGGTGCTGGCCTTGCTGATGGGGTGGTAGTGGACGGTGTTCATGCGTAGGTTCCCTTCATGATGGCCACGAACAGGTCCGCCAGCCCCGGGCTGCGGATCTCGCCCAGGGGCGTGAGCTGGGCGCGCGGCACCCCGTCGAACAACAGCACGGTCTTGCCGAACGGCAGGGCACGCTCGTCGATGGGCTGCAGGGCGCGCGCGGCCTCCAGCGACTCGGCCGACACCAGCACTTCGCTGTAGCGCTCGCCGATGTCTTCCATGTCGGTGGTGAGCACGATGCGGCCGTCGCGGATGAACATCACGTCGGTGAGGATGTGCTCGATCTCTTCCACCTGGTGGGTGGTGACGATGATGGTCTTCTGCTCGTCGAAGTAATCCTCCAGCAGGCGCTGGTAGAACTCCTTGCGATACAGGATGTCCAGGCCCAGGGTCGGCTCGTCCAGCACCAGCACCTTGGCATCGATGGCCATCACCAGCGCCAGGTGCAGCTGCACGATCATGCCCTTGGACAGTTCGCGCACGCGCTGCTTGGGCTGCAGCTTGGTCGAGGCCAGGAAACGCTCGCAGCGGGCGCGGTCGAAGCGCGGGTGGGTGCCGGCGACGAAGTCGATCGCTTCGCGCACCTTCATCCAGCGCGGCAGCACCGCCACGTCGGCGATGAAGCACACATCGTTCATCAGCGCGTTGCGCTGCACGGCCGGGTCCAGCCCCAGCACCTGCAGTTCGCCTTCCACCGTGGTCAGGCCCAGCAGCGCCTTGAGCAGGGTGGTCTTGCCGGCGCCGTTGGGGCCGATCAGGCCGGTGATCCGGCCCGGGGCGATGGTGAAGCTGGTGTTGTCCAGCGCCACGGTCTGCTTGTAGGCCTTGCGCAGGCCACGGGCGGAAATGACGACATCACTTGCAACGGCATTCATGAGGATTTCCCCTGGGGCAGCAATTCGTCGATATTCAGGCCCAGGCGCTGGATGCGTTCCAACACCAGTGGCCATTCTTCATTGAGGAACCGGTCGCGCTCGCTGCTGCGCAGCTGCGTGGCCGCTTCCTCGGTCATGAACATGCCCAGCCCGCGGCGCTTCTCGACCAGGCCCTCGTCAGCCAGTTCCTGGTAGGCGCGCGAAACGGTGATGGGGTTGAGCTGGTACTCGGCGGCGACCTGTCGGACCGAAGGCAGGGCGTCGCCAGGCTTGATGATGCCGTCAAGCATCATGGCAATCACGCGCTCTTTCAGCTGACGGTAGATCGGAGCACCATCGCTCCATTGGATATCGCTCATGGTCAGCTCCGTGGGTTCAGCGACTGTGCGAATGAGAAGTAAGGCATGGACAGGGAGCTGTGCAGCCGGCGGGGGGGCGTGGGGGCGCCGTTGGCGTTCCCTGCCTGGAGTACGCCTGCGTCCTGCGGGCTTTCAAACGCACCGGTGGCAGCGGCACTGCCGAGGTCACCGGCGGGGGTGCCAAGCCAGCCGAGCAGCAACAGCGCGGAGGCGGCGGTGACAGCTGTGGCGGACTGGCGGCGGCGCATGCGGTTCATGGGCTTCCCCTGCATCAGGTGACTGGTGTTGTATGCAACTATAACACCGGCACGCCGGAGTGCAACAGGTGGCCACCCCCAACTGATGGCAGGGGTATGACAGCGGACGCGCTGTGAGTTCAACGTATTGATTTCTATGACGATGTTTTGATTTCCTGACGGCTTGGTGGGCCATCGTCCATTCAGTCTGGTCAATGGTAGGTGAGCGGACGCCTCTATTCAGGTTCTGGGGCAGACCGCCACACTCGGCAAGTCGGCACCGATCAGGGGCTCGGCGGGCG
>NZ_QAIW01000189.1:0-1869 GCF_003061285.1 Stenotrophomonas sp. HMWF003
CTGCTGCCTCCTGTTGCGAGGGCTTGCTGCTAGCATTCCCTCAAAGGGCTGAATCAGGACAGTGGCAACCATGGATGGCGAATGGGCGAAGTGCGTGGCGGCAACCGCCAAGGTTCAAGCCGGTCAGACGAAGTTTCCCCGATGAAGATGGCAACTCCCTTGCTGCCTCTCCTTGGCCTGGTGGTTGCGGCAGGCATTGTATGGATGACGTATCCCACAGTATTGGAGTCTGAACTCAAGACGTTCCGATCATTATCGCCCGAGGATTTCGAGGTGATAAGAGGCAGTGCGATCACGTTCGCTCGAGAGAATGCGACCAAGGGCATTGTTATCGACCCAGGGCAAGAACGTTCTCAGGTGTTCGTGCTGCGATGCAAGAGCGTTCCCCTCCTGCTGGTTGAGAACGGATACGACGTTCTCACCATCGATGCATTCGCACACGCAGATGTGCGGTCACCCAGTACTTCGGCGCTGCGAGAGCAGATGGAGTCGACGTTCATTCCAGAGGGACAGCCCGGCAAATCTGGCCATGTCTCTGGCGAGCCTTCAGGCTTGGAGGCTTTCATCATGAAGCATCGAGATGGGATCGACGTGGCGCAGCGATGTCGATGACACCCCCAGATCTCGGCCGCTACGCACGCATCTGCACAGCAGGAACCGTGCTTGGGGCGTCATGGTCCACGCAACATATGGACCACACCTCGGCGGCGGGTCCGGAATCACCCACGCCTAACCGCCGTTCTACGCGGATTCTGTTCGTCGCAGAGATTTGAAGGAAACGTAAATCTCTGATTAATCGAGATATAGTTCTACCGTAATGCCACAGTTTTCCTGATCCAACGCAGAGTTTTCCAGACATGGGCGGGCAGTTGCAGACGTTTCCTCCCTTGCAAGGACAGAAGCCAACAATTGCGCCCCACAGAAAACCGATGCAGACAATCCTGCATCACGCCCAACGTAGCGCATCGCGGTCCGGTTCGTCAGGGTGGGCGGTCTGTCCAATACACCTGACCGTTGCCTCCGAGTTGATCCAGAGCAGGGCAGTTCAGCCACGCCAGAGTCAGAAAACGTGAGCGGTTTCCATGCCTGATCAAGACCACTGTACGGATCAATGCGGACCGGTCATATGTAACCGAACCGTCGAGTCGGCCGAGCAAGTGAAGGGCGGAGCACGCGAAGCCGCGTCCAAGCACCCGCTCGTATGCCCGCGCGAGAGCTTCGATCGCGGAGCTGTTAGACGGCAGCTGCGACGTCGCCAGCGCGATTTCCCGCAGGACCGCCTGTTGCGGCCTGCATAACACACGGCCATCCAGGAATGCTTGCCCGCGCACCCTGTAGGCGGGGGGGCAGGACAATCGAATTGCCGCTGACCGCTACCCGTGTCGGTAGTGCGGCCTCGTTCTGCAGCCCATGTCACACAGTACAAAACAATGATGCTGTGATTGGACAGGATGGCGATCGGCGGAATTCAAGAGACGATGGTCTCCTTTATCGGACCAGGCCCAAATCTCCCGAGGCGTGCCGGGCAAAGCCTTCGCCGGCAATGGCGTTGCCTGCGCGGGGCAGGGCGGCCGGCGGCAAGCGCGGGCGGGCAGCGGCCCGCGTTTATTCGTAACGCAGGGTCACAATCGCGGTGGCAGCCACACTGCCCACGCCAGTGGCCTGGCCGGCCAGCCGCCAGTAAGCGGCGCGCAGTGGCAGCCGGGCCCGCTGGCCGGCCACGCTGGCGCCGCGCTCGCTGTTGGAGCCATCTGCGCCGATGCGCTGGCCGTCGGCCGATTCCAGCACCACCGCCACGCCACGGGCATCGCCGGCGTTGCCGAACAGGCTGGGCAGGCTGCTCTCGGGCGTGCCGCTGAAGCTGAACAC
>NZ_QAIW01000190.1:0-5420 GCF_003061285.1 Stenotrophomonas sp. HMWF003
GGCAGGGACACGCTAGCAGGGGCTGTAATCGTTTACATGACGCGTCGCAATATCACGGTTCGTTGGTCCCGGGCGGCCGCATCACCCCATCGCGGCCACGATCTGCTCGCGCAGCCAGCGGTGGGCCGGGTCCCGGTGCACGCGCTCGTGCCACAGCATCACCATCTCGAAACCGGGTACATCGATGGGCGCCTCCACGGCCTTCAGCGCGGGATCCTGCGCCACCAGCCGCGACGGCATCATCGCCACCAGATCGGTGCGCAGCAGCACGCCGCGCAGAAACAGGAAGTGCGGCACCGACAGCACGACGTTGCGGCGCGCACCTGCGTGCGCCAGCGCGGTATCGGTATTGCCGTGGAAGCCGCCGCCGTCGGGCGAGACGATCACGTGGTCGAGCGCGCAGAACTGCTTGAGCGTCGGGCGCCGCTTGAGCCGGGGGTGGTCGCGGCGGCCCGCCAGCACGTAGCGCTCCTGGAACAGCGGCCGATGGTGCAGGCCGGGCGGCGCTTCGGAGGTGATGTGGATGGCCAGGTCGATGTCACCGCGCTCGCACTGCGGCACCATCTGCACCGGCGCCAGGCCCACCACGGCCAGGCGCGCTCCCGGCGCGGCCTGGCGCAGCGCCGGAAGCGCGGGCAGCACCACGGTGGTTTCGCCGAAGTCCGAGGCCATGATCCGCCACGTGAGCCGTGCCTGGCCCGGGTCGAAGGACTGCACCGGCGCCAACGCGCGCTGCAGGGCCGCCAACGCTTCTGCCAGCGGGCCGCGCAGGGCGTCGGCACGTGCGGTGCTGCGCATCCCGCGCGGGCCCGGCAACAGCAGCGGGTCGCCGAACAGCGCCCGCAGCTTGGCCAGCTGCACGCTCACCGTCGGCTGGGCCAGGTGCAGGCGCTCGGCGGCGCGGGTGACGTTCTGTTCATCGAGCAGCGCCTGAAGCGTCACCAGCAGGTTGAGGTCGACACGTCGCAGGATATTGTCCATGGCAATGCCTAGGATTGCAGGAATTCATTTCCACTATATCGGAACGGCGCACACCATCACCGCATTCCCCCACTGGAGTGCCCATGAACGTCCTGATTGTCTACGCCCATCCCGAATCCACGTCGCTCAACGGCGCCTTGAAGTCCTTCACTGTCGACCGCCTGCAGCGTGCCGGCCATACTGTCCAGGTCTCCGATCTCTACGCCATGCAGTGGAAATCCCAGGTGGATGCGGGTGACCATGTCGGCCGCGATCCTGCGCTTCCGTTCCACGCCTCGCTGGATTCGCGCCAGGCATTCGCAACCGGCAGGCAGAGCGCGGATATCGCGGCCGAACAGGACAAACTGCGCTGGGCGGACGCGGTGATCCTGCAGTTTCCGCTGTGGTGGTTCTCGATGCCGGCGATCCTCAAAGGGTGGGTCGATCGCGTGTATGCCTACGGTTTCGCCTATGGCGTCGGCGAGCATTCCGACCGCCACTGGGGCGACCGCTACGGCGAAGGCGCCATGACCGGCAAGCGCGCCATGCTGGTGGTCACCACCGGAGGCTGGGCGTCGCACTATGGTCCGCGCGGCATCAACGGTCCGATCGACGACGTGCTGTTCCCCATCCAGCACGGCATCCTGTTCTATCCCGGATTCGACGTACTCCCGGCGCATGTGATCTACCGCAGCAGCCGCGTCGATGCCGACTCGTACCCGCATGAGCTGGAAAAGCTGGGCGCGCGCCTGGATGGCCTGGCCAGCGATCCGGTCATTGCCTACCGGCGCCAGAACGGCGGTGACTACCGGATTCCCGAGCTCAGCCTGCGCGATGAACTGGCCGTCGGCCAGAGCGGCGTTGCGGTGCATATCGCTCCCTGAGGGTCCGGCCGGCGGCACGTCCCCTTGTATTTCGTGTGGCCGCCCGCACGATGGACGTATGCCGCCATCCACGATCCTTCCGCACGACACGGGCAACGTTCCTTTTCCGAACCTGTGGCGCGAGCGCCTCGCCGGCTGCGTTATCGAAGCCCAGGCAATCGGCGCCTCGCGCGCGGATGTGTACCGTGTGCAGGGCGGGGGCGGCCGCGATGTCTTCATCAAACGCGAGCCGGCCGACGATCCCTTTGGTGAGCTGCACGATGAGGTCGCGCGCCTGCAGTGGCTGCAGACGCAGGGCATGGAAGCCGCGCAGGTACTGGATACGCACGACGATGCCAACGGGCGCTGGTTGCTGATGCGCGCGGTGCCGGGCCGTGACCTGGCCTCGTCACCGGACCTCGCCCCGCTGCAGGTGGTGCACCTGATGGCGGACGCCTTGCAGGCGCTGCACAGGCTGCCGACGGATCGCTGCCCGTTCGATCATCGGCTGCCGCATCGCCTGGCGGCGGCGCGGGCGCGGATGGAGGCCGGTGCGGTGGATGCCGAGGACTTCGACGAGGCCCGCGCGGGGCAGACGGTGCAGCAGGTCTTTGCGGCGCTGCTGGCCAGCGTGCCGGCGCAGGTGGACCTGGTGGTCACCCACGGCGACGCCTGCCTGCCCAACCTGATGGCGGCGCAGGGGCGCTTCACCGGGTTCATCGACTGCGGGCGGTTGGGCGTGGCCGATCGCCACCAGGACCTTGCGCTTGCCGCGCGCAGCATCGCCAGCAACCTGGGCGGGCAGTGGGTTGCACCCTTCTTTGCGCGCTACGGCACCGTGCCGGATACCGCACTGCTGGCCTTTTACTGTCTGCTCGACGAGTTCTTCTGAGCCTGCCCACTTGACGCATCGTCAAGTGCACGGCCCGGCAACGTGACGCACTGCGGGTTCAATCGCCGCCCGCCGTTGCCCAGACTTTTCCGGTGCCAGCGCAGTTCCGCTGCTGGCGATGACATAACCGGGGCCTTTGATGATCAGTATTCCTGTGTCGGACACGTCGCACGCACGCATCCGCCGTTTCTCGCGCTGGCTGTGCGCCATCGGCTATGCCGTGCTGGCCCTCGGCTTCGCGTGGACCGCGCTGAGTGGTCACCGCAACGCCGAGGCCATCCTCAAGGACGCGGTGACCGTGCAGGCGCCGGTACAGCTGGATCGCATCGACGAGCACCGGCGCAAGGGCCGGGTCAGCCACGAGTACCAGTTCCACTACCAGTTCAGCGTCGATGGCGTCGCGCATACCGGCACATTCACCACCAGCGAAGACAATGCCGCACCGTACCTGGAAGAGGGCGCGCAGGTGCACGTGGCGTATTCGCGGGCGCAGCCGGCGCGCTTCGATCGGCTCGAGCGGCTGCAGAGCCAGCAACGCCTCGGTGATGTGCTGGGGCGGCTGTCGGTCGGGGTGCTGCTGCTGGGTGTCCTGGTCTTCGTGGTGTACCTGCTGCTGACCCGCAAGCTGTTCGTGCCGCGCGCACCTGCCGCTGCAGCCGTACCTTGACCGCGGCCCTTACGCAGGTGGTTGACAGTGCAGGCGGCCACGGTAGGGTGGCCGCTTCCCCTCCGTTCTGGTCGCTACCGATGGCTGTTCCCGCGTTCGCCGAGCTGCTGTCGCGCCACATGCGTCGCATCCGCGCCAGTGCGGGGGGCGTGGCCGCCGAGATCGGCATCAGCCGCGAAGCGGTCAACAACTGGCGCTCGGGCGCGTCGTTGCCCAGCCGCCGCCACCGCGACCGGGTGCTGGGCTGCTGCAACTACCTGCGCCTGACCGAAGCGGAAAGCAACGCGCTGTTGTGTTCGGCCGGTTTCGAGCCCGAGTTCCCGGTGGAGCCGGCCGCCGCGTTGCCCGTGCGCAACGCGACGCCGCCCACGGTGCTGCACCTGCTGGACCGCCTGCAGCAGTTGCGGCCGTACCCGGTCTGCCTGCTGCTGACCCAGGCGCACTGGGGGCAGCCGCCCGAACGCGAGGCGATCCTGGCCGAAGCTGTCGCGCGCTATGGCCACGACCGGGTGCTGCACCTGCAGCCGCCGTTCCGGGCAGGCGAGGGCGACGAGGATTATTTCGCGCGGCTGGCCGAACAATGCGGGCTGGAAGGGGTGTCATCCGACGCCGGCTTTGAAGCGGCGCTGGCGCGCCGCCTGCAGCAACCCGGCAGCCTGTTCTGCCTGGTGAGCCGCTTCGAGCAGGGCGCAGCCGGGCCCCGCGATGTGCTGGCCGGCATCCTGCGCAGCCTGAGCGAGATGTACAGCGGCAAGCTGCACCTGCTGATCTGCGGTGGCGCAGCGCTGGCGGACCTGAAGTACCAGGGCGGCGACCTGTCGCTGCTCAACATCGCGGCCAGCGAGCAGTGGCCGGAGCTGGTCGTGGACGACCTGCAGCGCACGGCCCCCGACGTGCCCGACTACCTGCTGGCGCGCGCGCTGCACCTGTCCGGCGGCCATCCGCTGCTGGCCCAGGCCGCGCTCACCTTGTTGACCACGCCCTCGCCAGAGGCGGTGCTGGACGACGAGGCCGTGACTACGACCTTGTCCACCCACCCGCGGTTGTGGGAGGCGCTGCTGCCGGTGTTGCGTGACACCCACGCACGCGCCGCGATCGGCAGCTGGCTGGATCGCGCGCGGCTGGCGCCGGCGCGGCCGTACTTGATCGACCCGCTGCTGCGCCAGCTGTATTGGGACAACCTGCTGGCGGTGCGCGTGCATGCCGACGGCGCGTGGCTGGAGTGGCGGTGCGACGCCGTGCGGCGCTGCGCACGCCACGTGATCGACAGCCTTGCCGAGCTGCCCGCATGAGCGCGGCGGGCGGCATGCTGCTGCGCTGGCGCACCTGGCGGCTGCTGCTGATCGCGGCCGCGACGTGGTTCATCGCCAGCCTGTTCGTGGCGCCGATGCTCAATCCCTGGGTGGCGTGGAAGATCACGCACGATGGCGAAAGCATGATGCTGATGCAGCGTGCCCGTATCGACACGATGTTCCTGCGCGAAGAAGCACAGGGCTATTGGGAGCGCGAAGGCGCATGGCCCACCGCCGTCGCCGTGCCGGGTGTGCATGATCCGGCCGAAGCGGTCGTAGTGGCCGAGGTGCCTGCACCGTTCGTGCTGCGGCTGCGCTTCACCGGTAAATTTCCGGCCAGTGCGGGCCTGGCCGGCACCGCGCTGGACCACACCCTGGATCCTGCCAACGGACACTGGCGTTGCCAGCCGGGCACCCCGGCGCCGCCCTCGCGCTGGCTGGCGCCGGACTGCCAGTCCAGCGCGCCCTGGACCATCATCGAATGGCTGGGCCTGCTGCTGGGCATCACCACGCTGTTGCTGATCGTGCTGGGCCTCATCTGGTTCCGCGCGCGCCCCGCCGTTGCCAGCATCCTGCACGCGCCGCGAGAGCTGCTACAACAGCCGCTGCAGGGCTTGCCCGCGCTTGACCGCCAGCTGGGCTGGCTGCGGCTGCGTGCGCGCGTACTGGCCGACGTGGGCGTGGCCGGTGTGCGCTGGCGCGAAACCTTGCGCCACGTACAGGTGCCCGCCGACGCCCAGGCCGCG
>NZ_QAIW01000190.1:5433-7605 GCF_003061285.1 Stenotrophomonas sp. HMWF003
GGCTGGACATTGCCCGGCTGCGTGCGTGAGTGGCGCCTGCCCGACACGCTGCCCTTGGCGCTGGAGCGCCTGTGGGTGTACCTGCCCGATCCGGAGATGACCGGCGACGCCATCGTGCAGCAACTGCGCGGCATGCCCAACGGCCAGGACGTGGTGCTGCTGGTCAGCCCGTCGCTGCAGGCCGAGCCGGCACTGATGGCCTATGCCGACGACCCGGCCAACCTCTGCGCCTGCCTGGACCAGGCGGCGCAGACGCGGTGGCTGCTGCAACCGGGCGCCGTGGCGCTGCTGGTTGCGCTGCTGGCGCGTCAGCTGAAAGTGACCCGCATATCGCCCTACCAGACCCATGGCGGCATCACCCGCCCGGCGGCGTTCTTCGGGCGTGAATCGTTGCTGGCGCGCGTGCTCAACCGGGAACCGGGCAACTACCTGCTGGTGGGCGGGCGGCAGCTGGGCAAGACCAGCCTGATGAAGGCGATCGAGCGCCGTTTCGTTGGGCACCCGCACGTGCATTGCCGGTATCTGTCCCTGCGTGACCATCGCCTGGCCGTGCGGTTGGCCGCGGAGCTTGGCCTGCCCGAAGACACCGGCATCGACGCGCTGGTCGCGGCGATGTCAGCCAGCGCCGAGGGGCGGCGGGTCCTGCTGTTGATCGATGAAACCGACCTGTTCCTGCGCGATGAGGCCCAGCACGGCTACCCGCAGTTGTCCGCGTTGCGTGCCATCAGTGAAGAGGGGCGCTGCCACTTCATGCTGGCCGGGTTCTGGGATCTTTACGAGGCGGTGACACTGGATTTCGCCTCACCGCTGCGCAACTTTGGCGAGGTCATCCACGTGGGCGGGCTGGAAGACGAGGCCTGCCATGCGCTGGCCACCGAGCCGATGTCGCGGCTGGGCGTGCACTTCGCCGCGTTGGACCTGCCACGTACGCTGGTGGCGGCCTGCGGCCGGCGTGCCAACCTGGTGGCGATCGTCTGCCAGCAGCTGCTGTCGCAGCTGGGGCGGGGCGAGCGGGTGATCGATGCCCGCCAGCTGCATGCGGCCCTGGGATCGGATCCGGTGTTCGACGCGCTGGCCGGCTGGGCGCGGTTGACCCCCGATCCGCTCGCGAACCGGATCGACCGCATCGTGGTGTATCGCCTGGCGTGCGCGCAGCTGGGCCCGGGTGCCGAGCGCGGGGTTGCCCTGGAGGACGTACTGGCCGCCTTCGACGCGGCCGGCGTGGCCGTGGAGGCCGAAACGCTGCGGCGCGCGCTGGCGCGGTTGCAGCTGGCGTACGTCATCCGGCGCGACGACAGCGGTGCGCGTTTCGTGTTCGCGGTGCCGCTGTTTGCCACGCAGTTCCAGCTGGAGGAGGCACGTGCGCTCCAGCAGCGCGAACTGCAGGCGCTGGCATTGGCAGAACCCTCCGGTTGACTGCCCGCCGTGCGGTTGCACGCGTGCCGCCGCGCGTGCGCGGACGGTGTTCCGCCCGTGCCGGCTTTGTGCAAGACTCGCTCCCTGACCACAGCGTTGCAAGGACGGGAAGCGCATGCAGTTTTTTGCCCTGGACAATTTTGCAGGACTGGTGAACCAGACGTTCGAGGTTGCGCTGGGCGATGTGGGAAACACCTCGTTCGTGCTGGTCGAGGCGCGCCCGTTGCAGCCGGGTGAGTCACTGCCGGGGCAGGTACGCGCACCGTTCTCGCTGCTGTTCCGCCACGAAGCAGCGATCGTGTTCCCGCAGAAGACCTACCCCATGCAGCATGAGGCCTTGGGCGAATTTGGCATCTTCCTGGTGCCGATCGCGCGCGACCGCACCGGGTTCATCTACCAGGCACTGTTCAACTGAATTCCTGGCGCATCACCAGGCGCAGCGTGTCGCTGCCAACGCTGGCAAAACCGAGCCGCTGATACAGCCGAAGTGCGGCCGCATTGTCGCGCAGCACGCTCAGCTGCACGGCGGTGCACGCGTGCTGCCGTGCAAGTTGCTGCACGTGTGCAAGCATGGCCGTGCCGATGCCCTGTCCACGTTCGGCGGACAGCAGCAGGATGTCGATGATGTGCAGCGCATCGCCGTCGTCGTGCAGGTAGAGGCGACCCAGCGGTCTGCCGGTGTGCTCCACGATCAGGAACGCCGCGTCGGTGTACTGCCCGATGTAATGGCGGTGCTGCAGCTCGAACTGGCTGTCC
>NZ_QAIW01000190.1:7623-12208 GCF_003061285.1 Stenotrophomonas sp. HMWF003
CAGGGCGCAGCGTGATGCCATGGGTGTGCAACGGCGACGTCGCCGCCACGGGATGTGGCAGCGACGTCGGGAAGCCCGGCAGTGATGGGTGGCCGGATGTCACGGACGCGAAGGGAAGATGCCGCTCAGGGCGATGCAGAAGTTCACCGTCAGGTAGGGCTGCCGGTTTTCGTGCGGCTGACTGCCCCCGCCCATGCCTACCATCGACGGCGCGAAACCCGCGTTGGCCGGCGTGGCATCGGCAAAGGGCACGGTGGCGGTGGGAATGGTCACGGCGTCGCCTTGGAGCGGCGTTCCATGCAGCTTGGTTGCGTCACGCTGTGCGTACACGTTCACCGCATGGCTGTGCCGCGGCATTTCGCTTTCGAGCAGGGTAACGCTGGTAGTGCCAAACACTTCGCCAAGCGTCCGATCCGAGAGCGCGGGACCCTGGCCCTGTCCGCACGCGGCGAACCCCTGCAGGTTGGGCAGTGCGAAGTTGCTTCGCCCATCGCCGCCGTAGGTGGTGCCAAGCAGCGAAAAGAGCGCTGTACTCTGGGAGATGGGCAGCAATTGGCCGGCGCACAGCGCCCATCGAGCCGGCGCGAAGTCGAAGCCGAACATCTGGATTTCGCCGAGAAACTGGTCAGACATAAGTAGAATTCCCTGTGGATTTGCAGCAGTCCATGGTGGTCATGCGCGGGCTCAACTCTGTGACGGGTAAATGCCGAACAGGCTGATGCAGTACCGCAGGGTCAGTGTCGGCATGAGGTTGTCGTGGGGTTGGTTGCCGCCGCTGAAGGACAGCATGGTTGCTGCCAGCCCGCGACTGGCCACGCCGTTGATGTCGCTGGTGTACATGGTGTCTCCGCTGATGCCACCCAGCACGGTGCTGGTCGATGGCGCCTGCGCGGAGGCGGCGGCGTCGGTGGCCACCATGGGGTGGCCATGGGCCGGCAACTGCGTCAGTTGCAGGGTCACCGTTTCGCTGCCTGCCACGCTGCCCAGTACACGCTGGCTGCCACCGGGAAACGCGCCTTGGTGGACCGGCAGGCGGCCTCTCAGGTCGGGTACTGCGAACGTGTTGACGCCGTCCCCGCCGTAGGTGGTGCCGATGAGATTGAACAGGACGTCGTTCTCGGCGATCGACAACAGTGCGCCATTGCAGTCCTGCCAGCCGAGCGGTGCGAAGTTGAAGGGAAGCAGCCGGATTTCGCCGACGTAGGGATTGCTCATTGCAGGTCTCCGGTCAGCCGCGCGAAGGAAAAATGCCCGACAGCAGCATGCAGAAATTCAGCACGCTGTAGGGCTGCATATTGTCGTGCGCCTGGTTGCCGCCACTGCTGGAAACCGTGGCGGGATTCAACGTCACCAAGTGCCCGTTTGCCGGGCCATAAAGTGGACTGCCGGCCTTCGCGTACAAGTTGTCGACCGGGTTGCGCGCGGTGCCATCGGCGCCGGTGGCGGCGGCAACATGGACGTGCATGGGAATCTGGGTCTGATTGAGCGTTACCGCTTCCACCCCGCCGGCGGTTCCAGTGACATTCTGTGGACCTTGCCCGACCGGCACCCGGCCGCGCATGTCAGGGAGTGCGAAGGTGGTCTGGCCGTTGCCGCCGAAGCGGGTGCCCAGCAGGCTGAACAATGCCTGGTTCTGGTTGATCGGCAGCATCGCGCCATTGCATTGCGCAGTTTGCCTGGGCGGAAACCCAAACGAGTAAATGACTATCTGGCCAAGAAATGAATCGGACACCGTGAATATCCCCTTTCTTGTACTGCTCCCGCTCCTGACCCCGAGCGTGGCTGTACTGTTCATCAAACAGGACATACTTGACAAGTGCTGCCGCTGGTCACCTACTACGCCCGCCGGGGGGCGTTTTCGTGGGGAAGTGCGGCCCTGGTTTCAGGGGATAAACTCATGGCACAGGGAACGTGGGTCCAGCGCGCTGCGCTGGCCGTGGTGAATCAGCTGTCGGCATTCACACTGCGTCGCGTCATTATATTGACGCCACTGTGGATGGCGTTGCTGTGGTCGGCCAGCGTGCAGGCGGCCAATTGCCCGGATATGGTGGTCCCCGATGCGCGTACCGCGCCGTCCACCTCGCCCATGGCCTCCGGCGGCACCATCGTCATCGATGCCAGCCACTGCGACTCCTTCGGCGGCATCGGTGGCAGCGGCCCGGGTGGCAATCCCAATAACTACGCCACCACCCACGGCCAGGTGAGCGTGAACCCGCTGACCAACCGGGTCACCTACACCAACAACGGCAGTGGCGCCCCGGTCGACACGTTCACCTTCAAGGATGACAACGGCGACATCATCAACGTCACCGTGAACATCGGTGCCGCCTCGTCGCCGATCACGGTCACGCCGGCCAACGCCCCCAAGCCGGTCATCGGTGCCAGCTACACGCTGTCCATGAGCAGCGGCGGCGGTACGTCTCCCTACACGTACACCCTGGGTGCGGCGACGCTGCCGCCGGGCATCACCTTCAGCAACGGCACCTTCTCGGGTGTCGCCAGTGGTGGCGGCACGTACTCGGCCACGGTGAATGTCACCGATGCCGCCAGCCTGACCACCAGCAAGACCTATACGTTCGTGGTGGACACGCCGACCATCACCTTGCTGCCCCCGCCGACGATGACCGTGAACGTGCCTTACAGTCATCAACTGGTCGGGCAGGGCGGTACGGCGCCGTACACCACATTCGCCCGGGATACCGGCAACCTGCCGCCGGGCATCGTCTTGAGTTCAACCGGGGTGCTGTCGGGCACCCCCACGGCAGTGGGCAACTACCCGTCCTCCATCAGCGCCTATGACAGCAGTACCGGCACCGGCCCGTACCGCAATGCCACGGCCTTCACGATGGTGGTGTCGGCGGCTCCGGCGATTGTGATTTCGCCTGCAACATTGCCAGACGCTGGCGTGGCCACTGCCTACAGCACCACGTTGACCGCCACCGGCGGCAACAACGGACCCTACACCTTTGCGGTGATTGCAGGCGCACTGCCCGCAGGTCTCACGCTGGCCACGAACGGTAGCCTGAGCGGCACGCCCACCGCAGGCGGCACCTTCAACTTCACCGCGCAGGCCACCGACAGTGCCAGCAACATGGGGTCGCGACCGTACACGCTGGTCGTGTCCACCCCCACAATTTCGATTTCGCCCACCAACTTGCCCGCGCTCACCCGCAACGCGGCCTTCAGCCAGACCATTACCGCATCGGGTGGCACGGGGCCGTACACCTACGCTGTTACTGCTGGCGCGACGCCGGCGGGCATCACGTTGTCCGGGGCCGGAGTGCTGTCCGGCACGCCCACCACCGCGGGATCCTACGCGTTCACCCTCACGGCCACCGACAACAGTACCGGCAGCGGCCCTTACACCGGCTCGCGTGCCTACGCCGGCACGGTGCAGCAGGACGTGCCGGTGATCGCGCCGGCCGCGTTGCCCGGCGGCACTGCCGGGGTGGCCTACGCCCAATCGCTCACGGTCACAGGCGGGGCAGGGGCACCGTATACGTTTGCGATTGTCGCTGGCTCCTTGCCGGGCGGTCTGGCTTTGAACACCAGTACCGGGCAGATTTCCGGTACGCCCACCGCCGTAGGATCGTTCCCGGTAACTGTGCAGGTAACCGATGCCGGTGCCTTCACCGGGCAGCGGGTGTATACCATTGCCATTGCGACACCGGTGCTTTCGCTTACACCGTCTGGCGCCGCACTGAACGGTACTTATGGGTCCGCCTACAGCCAGAGCTTCAGTGCCAGCGGTGGCACCAGTCCCTACGTCTACACGTTGAGTGGCGCGTTGCCTAATGGGCTCACCTTCACCGCCGCCACCGGTGTGCTGTCCGGCACGCCAACCCAGACGGGTACGTTCCCCATCACGGTCAGCGTGACAGATGCGACCACAGGTGCCGGGGCGCCGTACACGCTCAGCCGCGTTTACACCCTCACCGTATCCGCGCCCACCATCGTGATTGCACCATCGTCGCTGCCGGCCGGTTCGGCGGGCGCGCCGTATTCGCAGACCCTGACCACCAGCGGTGGCGTGGCGCCGTACACCTTCCAGGTCATTGCGGGCAGTCTTCCGGCCGGCGTGTCACTGTCGGCGTCCGGGGTGCTGTCGGGCACGCCAACGGCGGCCGGCACGTTCAACGTGACCGTGCAGGCCAGCGACGCCAACCTGCAGACCGGCCAGCGTGCCTACTCCTTCAGCATCGCTGCGCCCACGCTTTCCTTGTCGCCGGCGGGCGGAACCCTGCCGGCAGCATACGGGCTGCCGTACAGCCAAGGCTTCACTGCCGTGGGTGGCAGCGCGCCCTATGCCTATTCCTTGAGTGGCACAGTGCCTGCGGGTCTCAGCTTCAACAGCAGTACCGGCACGTTGTCCGGCACGCCGGTGCAGACCGGCAGTTTCCCGCTGACTGTCACTGCCACCGACAGCAGCACCGGCACGGGTGCGCCGTTCAGTGTCTCGGCCAATTACACGCTCAACGTTGCGCCGCCTGCCATCGTCATTGCGCCGACGAGCCTGCCGGTGGGGGGCGTGGGCAGTGCGTACTCGCAGACAGTGACCGCCAGCGGCGGTATAGCGCCCTACACC